>NZ_FNQT01000001.1:1260397-1435269 GCF_900107665.1 Haloplanus vescus | reverse complement strand
TCAACCCGGTCGGCGTTGACGACGAGATGGTCGTCGAAGGCGTGACGAACCTGCGCCCGGACGACAACTCGATCACCGTCGAGCTCCTGACTCAGGACGGCGACTCGGTCGCCCTGACGACGACTGAGGACTGGGGCTACGATGGTCAGTACGAAGTCTCGATCGAGCTCGAGGACGTGCAGACGGGCACGTACACGCTCGAAGCCGACGACTCGTACAACTCTGACACGGTTGAGGTAGAGATCGTGCAGAGCGTCGAGACGGCAACGCCGGAGCCGACGCCGACGGAGGAACCGACGGCGACGCCGACGGCAACCGCCGAACCGACGCCTGAGCCGACGCCTGAGCCGACGGAGGAACCGACGGCAACGGCCACGCCGACGCCCACTGAGGGCGGCGGTCCCGGCTTCGGTGCCCTCGTCGCTGTCATCGCGCTCATCGCGGCTGCGCTGCTGGCCGTGCGACGCGACGACTAACGACGATTAATCCCGACTGACCGCCGATAGCGGTCATCCGGTGCGATTTCTTTTATTTGCGCTACTGCGTGTAGCAACAGTATCCTTGAGGAACTCAAGATGTTTCTGCGTTCACAGCTATGGGTTTTGAAGCGTTATGGTAATTGGTTAGAGTTCCTATTTTAAGTGTCACTCATATACTATAGGAGATAAATACAGATCTGGACAGAGACAATAGCGGTGGTCTAGTCAAATAGCATATTTTGTATCGCTTCTGGAAAACACCACAAAGTCGGAGTATACCACTGTTTAGAGAGTATAGATTATTCCCTTCACGGCGAAATCTGCGATCCCGAAGGCCGATGAACAATAATGAAAAGAAGTACTTATTTTGATGTTTGAGCAGTTGCGACTAATTCATTAGCCTCTGAGAGTAATGCGTCGGCACGAGTTTCCGTTCGTGCTTCGGTCGTGAGCCGGATGAGCGGTTGCGTGCCGCTGGCTCGAATTAACATCCACCCGTTTTCCGTTTCGATTCGCACGCCATCCAGCATTTCAATCGAATCTCCGTTATATCGCTCTGTTGCGAGATTCTCAACGGCAGCCATGACTTGTGCCTTCTGGGTGGTCTCGACGTTTTGCCGGCGGATCGGATATGTTTCAATATCCTCAATAAGTGTTGAGAGCGATTCTTCTGTTGCCACAAGTTCGGCAAGTTTGCATGCCGCTAGAGGACCATCCGGACAGAGCGTTTCCTCGGGCCAAATCCACGCTCCGCTGGGTTCGCCTCCGAAGGCGACATCATCCATAGTCACTTGCTGAGCGACGAATACGTCGCCAACTTTCGTCCGCATAACTGTCACATCCTGCGCACTGAGCGCGTCGTCAACAAGCAAGCTCGTATCGACAGGGGCAGCAACACGGTCGCCAGGAGTAGCTGCCTGTTGAGCAAACAACGCAAGCAGCACATCCCCCGGGATAAAGGTCCCAGTCTCATCAACGGCGAGCATTCGATCGGCATCACCGTCATGGGCAATCCCGAGATCAGCATCAGTATGCGCTACTGTTTGGCGAAGTGTAGCACAGTTAGCAGCTGTTGGCTCGCTTGGCCGTCCCGGGAAGCGACCATCTGGTTGAGCGTTTAGCGTTTCAACGGCACATCCCAGTTCAGTTAAGACTTCAACAGTCACACGTCCGGCTCCCGTTCCGAGATCAACGATGACAGACAGATCTAGTGGTGATTCGATTGTGGTACACAGTGCCTGTCTGTGATCGTCGTCAGCATGGTCATAGCGTGTTGTCTCTCCTAGCTCATCCCATGGTGAAAGAGCGAAATCGCCAGCCTCAATGCAAGAAGCGATACACTCGCGCTGCTCCGCATCAAAAGCTTGGCCAGATGGAGTCCACAGCTTGAGTCCATTATCGCACGGTGGATTGTGCGAGGCGGTAATTGCAACACCGGCATCTGCATCGTGCCAACTCACACTCCGAGCAACCGTCGGTGTCGCTGCTTGGCCGAGCCGAATCACGTTGGCACCACATTCCACAAGACCACTAGTTAGGGCCTTCTCGAGCATCCGTCCACTCTCTCGTGGATCACGGCCGACAACGATGTCATGATACCCCTCAGAGGCCAGCGCTCGGCCGACGGATAGTGCTGTGTCCGCAGTCACTGTTTCGCCGATAGGGCCGCGAATACCACTTGTTCCAAACATAGCAAAATATCTGATGACCCGCTATATTGTTCTTGGCAAGATTCGTTGTCAGTGAACGACCGGAATCGACTTGCGGGTGTAGTCGACTGACATACTTATGGACCGTTCGGTACTCATCGCAATTATTGTTGGTGCCCTGCAGGGCGTTTTTGAATGGCTCCCGATCTCTAGTGAGGGAAATCTCACACTTATCTTGGCTTGGCTCGGTGAAAGCCCGCAGCAAGCAGTCGCATTTGCCCTTTTTCTCCATCTTGGAACTGCCTTCTCTGCGACAGCGTATTATCGGCATGAGATCGCAACTGAATTGGGAACACTTCGTACCTGGCGCCCGGGCGTAGCACTACAGGACGAATATATGCAAACAACGTTTCTGGGTATTGCAACACTTGTCTCTGGGGGTGTTGGAGTGAGTGCGTATCTGTTGCTTGCGGAGATTGTCTCTGCATTAACTGGCGGTACGATCGTTATCGGCATCGGAGGGCTACTCATCCTCACTGGCATTTTCCAGCGGCTCTCAACATCTGTTGAGCGTGCATCACCGGCAACGCCCACACTCTGGGAGGCGGTCCTTGTCGGGATTGCCCAAGGCCTTGCAATTCTTCCCGGTATCTCTCGTTCTGGCTCGACGACCGGTGTCTTGCTATTGCGTGGCTATGCGGCTCCGACATCGTTTCGGCTCTCGTTTTTGCTGTCGATTCCCGCCGCAATCGGTGGTGGACTTTTGGCTTTCCTCGATACCGGATTACCCGGACTTTCACTCTCTAGCGGTCTGATTGCTCTTCTCACTGCGGCGATTGTCGGCTACCTCACGATTGATGCACTCATGCGGATCGTCAATCGGGTCGCGTTCTGGGTTGTTTGTCTTGGTCTGGGGAGTCTTGCAATACTTGGTGGTGGCCTCTTGCTGTGATAGGTCACCTCTTTAGGGGTGGCTGCTGACCTGAGTGCATATGTACGGTGTGGTACTCGCAGCTGGTCAGGGAACCCGAATGCAACCGCTGACTGATTCGCAGCCGAAGCCGTTGCTTCCTGTCGGTGGTCAGCCACTTATTGAATATGTTTTCGATGCGTGTGTTGACATTGTTGATGAGTTCGTCGTGGTGATTGGCTATCGTGGAGACGATGTGCGGGCAAAACTGGGTGACACATACCGTGAGACGCCGCTCACCTATGTCGAACAGGATGAGACCGCGGGTACGGCACACGCAATTGGACAAACAGAATCAGTTATTGACGATCGATTTGTCGTCCTCAATGGCGACGTTCTCGTCGACTCAACGCTTCCAACCGCGCTTGCTGAGACTGGTGGCCACGCAGTTGCAACAACATCCGTGTCCGATCCTACTGCGTACGGCGTTGTATCACTTGCTCCAGATGGCTCACTTGAGGATATCGTGGAAAAACCTGCTGACCCCCCGACGGAACTCGCGAATGTCGGGTGTTATGCGTTCGAGCCAGACATTTTCGAGTATATTCACCGAACAGAAAAGAGCGAGCGTGGTGAATTCGAGATAACCGAAACGCTTGAGCGACTTCTCGCGGACGGCCATGACGTTTCAGTTGTTGAGTACGATGGCCAATGGCTTGATGTGGGACGTCCTTGGGAACTGCTGGCAGCGAATGAGCATGTCCTTGCCGATAGCGATCGAGATATTCAGGGAGATACCGCCTCAAACGCCCAGTTATCGGGGGCTGTTATCATCGAGGAGGGGGCAGTTATACACGACGGTGTTGTCATTGACGGTCCAGCAGTGGTGAAATCTGGGGCAGAGATTGGGCCGAATGCGTATATCCGTGGTGCAACGGCTATTGGAGCTGATTCCCACGTCGGACATAGTGTTGAGGTGAAAAATTCTATTTTGCTACCGGGTGCGACAGTTCCACATCTCTCGTATGTCGGTGATTCCGTTCTGGGTCGAGACGTGAATCTGGGCGCTGGTACAAACGTAGCCAATCTACGCCATGACGGCGAATCAGTCCAGATGACGATCAAAGACGAGCGTGTCGATACAGGGCGACGAAAACTAGGGGTCGTGCTGGGTGATGGTGTACAAACTGGGATTAATACGAGCCTGAATGCAGGTGTGAAAATTGGATGTAACGTCTGTATCGCTCCGGGTGCAACTGTACTGCATGATCGTGGTCTGGAGTGAGTGAGTGGACATGACCGCCGTGTGTGCTGGCCATCCACTAATTGCCACGACTTGAAGCGATGACGCATCCGGGCGAATACGCGGGTTTTATTGTCTAATTAGCTTTGATTACCTGTATGTCTGAGGTGCGCGAAGCGGCGGAGGATTTTCTATCGGAATATCCAGATACTGAGGATGCGCTCTCTGAGATTGTTGCTCTTGATCAGAACGATGTATGGTCTTTTGAGGATGTGCCCCTAGATTCGGGGATCTTTGGTGAATTTGTCTCGCGAGGACTTGCCGAACAGGTTGATGGTGGGTATCGGCTTGTGGATCGACAAGCTGTTATCGTCGCTCTTGAGGGTGATACTGATGGGGCTGGGAGTAATGCCACCACCAAATCAAGGCTAGATACTGATATCAGTGTAGGACTGCCGACACTGAAGCGGCTCCTTCCAGAGCAACCATCTCGCGTGTTTGGCGCTATCGGTGCTAGTTTCCTCTTATTAATTGGGCTCCGAATGTTGGCCTATCCAACGGTCTTTCGAGGTGATAATGTTGTTCTTCTTGCCAACGACCCGTACTATTATCGCTACTGGGTTGAACAGTTACTAGCCCAACCTAATGGGAGCCTGCAGACGCTCTCAACACTACCGGATGCTGTCGCTAACGGCGAACCGCTTATGGTGGCTACTCTCTGGTTCATTGCCCGTCTGTTCGGTGGAGATGCAGGTGCGGCTGGGAATGTTCTTGCATGGTATCCTGTTGGCTCCACTCTTGTTGTCGGCAGTGTGAGTTATCTGCTTGGAACACGACTCTTCGCCGATCGTCGAGTCGGGATTGCAGCAGTAGTTATGTTGGCACTGATTCCCGCCCATGCCTACCGGAGTAGTGTGGGCTTTGCCGACCACCATGCGTTCGATTACCTCTGGTTAGCCCTGACGATGCTGATTTTAGTTGTCCTCACCCAACGACGCGACCGTCACGACTGGCGTTCTTGGGCCTTTGCCGGTGGACTTGGGGTCACTGTTGCTGGCCAAGTACTCGCATGGCAGGCCGGCCCGTTGTTGCTGCTTCCAATCGGTGGCTACGTGGTTCTCCTTTCACTTCTTGATTGCCGTGCTGACCGATCTTCCGTACGGTTGACACTGCCTGTACTGGCTGGCCTTGCATTCGGGGCCGCTCTGACATATGTGGTCCATCAGATACTCGGGTGGCATACCTCAGCTGTGGCCGCGACACCACTTCTACTGTTCATCGGGTGTCTCGGAGCTCTTGGGCTGGCCGAGCTGGCACGGCGACTCGGGACAAGCCCGCTGTATCTGGCCGCTGCTGAACTCGCCTTTAGTATTGGTGGGGTCGGAATCCTCTGGTATGTAGACGTTGCTGTCACGTCTAGCCTTAGCCGTGGAATTGACTTTCTCTTACGGCCGAGCTCAATTGCAGAGGAAACTTCTATTCTCAGTGGTGATCTGGGGTCGATTTTCGGACCTGCTCTGCTTTTTGGATTCATTCTCTTTCTGGCATTACCGTATCTAGGCTGGCTCATGATCCAGCTGTATCGTGACCGGGGTGCTGATCCAGTACTGATCGTTCCGACTGTGTACAGTTGGTTTTTCCTTGGATTAGTGACGATCCAAATTCGGTTTGCTGGCGAACTGTCAATTGCGATCGCACCTATCGCTGGAGTTGGTTTCATCCACTTCCTCTCGTGGATTGATCTTGCCCGTCCGCCAGTGTCTCTTTCTGGGGCAGACTCTGCCCAGTCGTCGGATTATACCGCTGATCCTGCAGCACCTTCTTTTGAGATACCGGACCGACGGGGCGTGTTCGCCCTTGGCGCCGCTTTTCTGCTGGTCAGCAGTCTGAGTTTCATGATGATTCCCGTGAAGACAAACCAACTGACAATTCCTGATGATCGGTATCAGGCCTCGTTATGGATGGCTGAGCACGCAGCTGACCAGAACTGGGAATATCCAGAGAACTACGTCTTCAGTCGATGGAGTTGGAACCGAATGTATAACTACTTTGTCAACGGGGAATCACCCTCTTATGGCTATGCGAAGGGCAACTACGCGGACTTTCTCGCTTCCTCTGCTGGAGCCGAGTGGTACCAGCGCCTGCGTGATCGGACTGGGTTTATAGTTACTGAAGACCTCCCCCAAGTGAGTTCGACTCCGGCAGCAGAATCCTTGTACAATCGGCTGCATACCGACTATGGGAGTGGAAGTGATACGACTACCGGCTTGGCCCACTATCGGGCTGTCTACGTCAGCGAGGATCGCTCCCTAAAGGTGTTTACGCTTGTTCCGGGAGCGCAGCTTGCAGGTACTGCTTCGTCAAACACCGAGGTGACGGTCACAACGAGACAATCCGTTAGTGGGGTTGAGTTTACCTACTCGCGGACGATCGAGACCGATGCTACTGGAGCGTATTCTGTCACAGTACCTTATCCTGGCGAGTATGTCGTTAACGGGACTCGTGTGCGGGTGTCGGAAACTGCGGTTCAGCAAAATCAGACGATCTCTGTTTCCACTTTAGGATAGGGATTGAATGACCCTTATCGTGGTTGCCATGTAGTTTGGATATTCAGATACATTCTCTCACTGATATACTCATAGCAGACACGAAGGTGAATATGTCAATATGTTCATTATTTGGGGATCATTTTGATCCAAAACTCGGTTTCAACGTATTGTCTATCAGATACCCAGCCTTTAGCCTGTGTGTGGGCTCTATAGAAGACAATGACTCAAATTCGGATTCCACTTATCGAGCAACCCTTCCGATAGGGAATCGTCCTTGCGGTCGCCGCGACGATTTTGTACTATTCCGTATTTACGCCGCCCGGTAGTGGAGCGATCCAGGCTGGGCCGTTTGGCATCCTCAGCTACGGGATATGGCTCCACGGCCTCGCGTACGCCGGACTCGCAGTCACGCTTGCGTATGCCGTCCAAGACCGCCTGTGGCGGGATCGCTCTGTCCTGATGCTGGTCTTTCTTGTTGCTGTTGGCTACGGGGCGGGGATCGAGTTACTCCAATCAACGCTGGAAACACGGACCGTCGATGTCATCGATTTACTCGTGAACGCAGTCGGAGCAGCGATTGCTGCCGTCTGCTGGCAGATCTTGACCCAATGGATACGATTCTATTGAGTACGCTGGTTGGCGGACGTTGAAACACTGATCCAATGACGAACGCTTCAGTGAGCTTCTCTCACCTAGTCTCGCAATAGAGTACCAATTTTGCTCACACCTCTTGGGGTTTAGCCGCTAACTGCACCACCAGAAGCAGTAGGGAGAGCCATCCTGTGTGAACAGCGGGAGTGAAGTGTAAAACCGCGGGACGGCGAGGCAACAGCAGCACCAATCACCGACTAAGATAGTAGTTATCGTCAGATTTGTGCAAAAGGCAGTAGCCGTGAGAAAGACAGGAAGGGTCCAACCAGTATGGAGACCAGCCAAGGAACTGGGAAGGAAAATCAACCGCTGAGTGATTTTGTCAACGAACAGGAGTTGATGGAATGCGGTGCTAACACTGATGTTTGAAACGAATATTGTACACCACGAAAACTGGCCACGGTAGGGAGCACAAAAACTATCGTGGCGGTGGTGATCGCGAGTACCCCACTTTGTCCAGTGATCCGACAGCGATACAACTTTTCTCCATAACATCATCAAGGCGTGCCTGTGGGCGTGCAACGATGTCCTCCAAGACATATGGCAGGCGATGACAAGCCACCCCCAAACACGAAACGGCATGGCTGGGCCGACGCCGACGTGGGCGAACAGGTCCTTCAGACGAACCTCGGCCACTCTGCATGCAACAGAGCTACCGAAGCCATCAACAGCACCGTCGCCCGGTAGAAGCATAGCAAACAGGCCTCACCGTCGCACTGCACGACACCTCCTATCCGGGATGACTAACGGAGTACGAGGGTCCACGACAATTGCGTCCTTCTTTCCACTGGAAACAGCTGTCTCGAAGTCGTATCCATCCTCCGACCGCCAGGCGACAACCCGCAGGCCAAGTACTTCCACGATGACGGTTACGAGATGACCGGCCTGACACACCAGCACTCCGAAACGACGAACAGCAGTTTTCGCCATATCGGCACAAAGGCCGAGATGGTGTCCGGGATACCGGACGAAAGCGACGCCAAGTACAGCACGGTCCTCAGTCTCGACCTCAGTATCAAAGAAATCCACGTCGCCCTGACTGAGTGATTTTAGAGCGGGACCTACCCCAATCACCGACGTGGGGTGCCCGTGAAGGTGTGGGCGACTAGCTGGATGCCCAACGGCAAGCTGTTCCATGTCTGTGCGTTCCGCTGAGTGGACGCGACATGGTGTACAAGGCCGAAACGGCAGGTATCGACACCATGCAGGGCAGGTACTTCTGTTGGATACACCTCAACGCTGCTCAAAGTGCGCACTCAACTGCAGGAGCCCCGTTCTTCTCAGACACGATTCGATTGCCAGACGTATGGGTGCGGCGTTTACGCGGACAACGACGCGGTCGCCAGACCACATCTGGCGGACAGTAACGTCGCGTAGCGACTTTGCAACAGCACAGACCAGTGGCATGAAGAGACTATGTGAGGCACTGCTCCGCACGAAGGCAACACGTTACTTTGGCCAGATATTGAGGGCATCAAATGCGAACGGCAGTTACTCGCTTAGCTCCCATCAGATGTTAGCCCAGACTAGGGGTCTCCCACTCAGTTACCTTTTTGGAAGTTGGGTCTGGGGTCCCCCCTTGGATGGCTATGGCACGAAGAGTTTACTACTGCGATGCTGGCGACAACAATCACTATATTAGTCGGGAAGTGCTGCTGCTGTCATGCCGCTTGCTTGCGATTTGGGCGGGATCTACTGCGGCCTCACTGTTGGGGGAACGCGGTACTGCAGTGCATGCTGCTGCCGGTTTGACCGGGGCCCAAGCAGGCACTATGACGGACTAACTCGTGCTGCGGCGTCAAGCGATGGGCAGCCCTCGCGACAAGCAATACAATCTTGTGACACACGAACCAATATCCCGGCCGATAGCACGGCCCGAGTAGCTCACGTAGGACAGCCACGATAACTGCAGTAATCACTCGGATGGCGGATACCGCAGCTGACGGGGTTCATCTGGGTAGACATCGAGGTAGACGTCGACAGACCCTGGGTCGAGCTCAAACTCGAAGCCGTAGGGATCGATCGTCCGCAGCCAGGTACAGAGCCGCGGGACCAGTTGGTCGCTATCGAGCGGGTCAGTGTCTGTCGGCACCGTATATCGATCACAAAACCGCTCGAGAACTTCATTAGTAAACGAGGATGTCCGATATGTGGGGCTATCGGCGGTGACCCACTCTGGACGGTGCTGGTGCTCACGGAACCCATGGATGGTCGGTGTCAACACGGTCGCGTAGTGAAGCCCAGATGCGAGAAACGTCGGGACACTCGGCGCCGGTAGTGGGAGCCACGACGCCACGACATCTTCGGCCGTTGCCGCCCGCATCTGGCGGTTGCCGACAGGATCGGTGACGACATACCCACCTCCATCGGGGCGACAGGACGGAAGCGACTCACTGAGTGTCGGCACCTCCAGTGGCGGGTCCCAGCGGCCAAGACAGTCATCACCGGCCCACAACTCAACGGTGCCCGCCGGTGTTACCCACCATTCTGGGGGATCAACGTCTCGTGGATACACTACTAATTGCTCCGTCGCTTTGAGGCATCGCGTGGTCGAATACAGTCGTGTACGGTCGGGGGTCGTCTCACAAAACGGGTGAGAGAGAATCTCGGTGATTTGATTGGCTGTTGCCGTCGTATCAGCAACGATATACGCGGTCGTGTCTGCACGCCTGGCGTCGCTTACGGCGCCGATGAGGTCACCGCCAGCAAGGGTTTCATCGGCCACGATGCGGACCGGATGCGCGCAGCCCTTTCGGATGGCCTCGAAGTGGGCGTGTGCAAAGTTTCTTGCCTGGTGGAGGCGGCCACGCGTCGCAAACCACTCGACGATCTGCTGTTGCCGGTCGGCTGGACTGTCGAGATCGAGCCGTGCACCTGGATCCGATGGTGACGGGGCCTCGGGAGTCGCTCCCGGTGTCGTCCCCGATGGCTCACGAAGCACCGATTTGACGCTGAGATCGAACCGGTCCCAACCGGGCACAGCCGGCCACAGATCCTGCTCGTAGTAGGCGGGGACGTGATCGAGAAACGCTGGCAGCGTTTCGGCATCAACAGTCAACCACGGATCGACATCGAACGACGCGTATGCACGCCGTTGCTCCGAACTGAAGTGGCGCTCACGGACCGCATCGAAGACAGCGGGACTGCGGGCAAGTCGTTTCCGTCTAGTCGGTTGATGGGCGGCATCATACTCGAGGGCGCGAATCTGTTTTGCGTCGAGATACAACCGGGCAGATTCATGGGGCGCTTCGAGCAGCGGTGCGTCAGCGGCGACACTCCATGTGCCCTCAAGTGGCAGTTGCCACGAGGAGGTGATCGCCTCGTCAGTGAAGTATGTTGCCGGATCGAGCGTGCCGGCATTGAGTGCGGCCGCGTGGTCGCTGTCACTGATCCACTGGTGGTCACGATGATACAGTGCCACGCGGAGTGAGACCTCGCGGTCACTGCCAGCGTTTCGAACGACGACCCGGACGACATGTGGGAGCCGGCGATCGATGAGCGTCTCGAGATACTGTCGGAGTGCCGTCGACGGCGGTGACAGGTCCGGATACGGGGTTGTGACCCGTTTTTGCACTCGCTCCGAGGGTGGCGTCGGCCCGAGCAGGCACGCTGATAGTGCGGGAGTCGTCCCGAGTGAGGTCGCTTCGACGAGCTCGAATCCCATCGTCCGTGGCAACTCATCTTGGGCGGTTCGAATGAGCGGCGCCGTCGCCTCGAGGGTCCGGTCGCCTGCGGCAAGCAGGAGTTCTTGTGTCTGAGCACCAGTGTAGAGTAGTGCCTCGACGACGTCATCTGGCTGGCGTGTGACAGCATACACAGTTCGGGCGATTGCATCGCCGAGTGGCGTCGTCACACGCTCAGCCGGCGTGTCGATACCGGGCCAGCGCAGTCGGAGGTACAGTGATTGATGTGACATACAAAAACCAGAAGTTAGAGTGAGAGATCAGCGTCGGCGTCGACGCTGGGCAGATGCGGCGAGACAAGCCCGCGCGGGAACACCCAAGTGTAGCCGTCGAGTGCTTTTTTGCCATCGGATGTATCCTTCCGATCGATATCGGGGAGGCCTTTGCTGAACCAACTCGTGTCCGGTGCATCCTTGTTGGTACACCACTGATAGATTCCCATCATCACCGAGTGACACTTGTTGACCTCAAGCTGTGCGTCGGCGGTTTCAGCGAGGAAGTCCTCCGCGACGACCCACCCGAACTCGGTGTAGCGCTGTTTTTTCTTATCAGCGCGCTCCCACTCCGGTGTCGCTTCGAATTCGGCAAAGTCACCGGTTTCTTCGCTCGGACGGCCCGTTTCATACATAATCGTCACATACGGGAGGTAACTCACATCGATGGGGACGTGTGGCGTCGTCACCTGACTCCACTCGCGTCTGAACGCGGTCTCACTCTCGTAGGTGAGCGTCTCATCGTCACGGGTGGTGACGATGTAGGTCCCGTCTTCGTTATGAGCGGTCGCACACCCATGGTCGACCTCGGTGAGATCTGCATCGGCCGGACAGCGCGTGACGACGTCGCCGTCGACGACGTGCGTGAGTATGCCGTCGGCGGTGAGTGTCCACACCGATTCGTTGTCACGTGTGACGAGCATTTCGCCGTCGATTGGCGGGATCGGATCACCCTGATACGTTCGAACGCCGTAGTCGGTGGTCTCGTTGTACGTCGCCCGGAGGGCTTTGTAGGCACGGTCAGCAGTTTGCTGGCTCGAGAGGACAAGGATCACGTGGCGATCCGCTGCCACGGCTCGCTCGACGTTCGTGAGGATGTTCGCTGGCTTCGAGCTGTTTTGCCACTCGGGTTCGACGTTGACAATGTCACTGTCGGTCTGTGTTTCCAAGACGTTGATGTAGCCGTTCTCCGAGCTAAGCTCTTGATCCGGCAGTGTCGTGCCGTCTTGTTCGACGCGACTGATCGTATCACCGCGAGCACGGGCGAACGTCATGAATCGCTCGCCGAGCCGGAGGTGGTCGTCACTACCGTCGGTTTGATGTCTCGTCTCAAGATCGACTTCAGCAGCCGACGTGTCCCAGTCGGTGTGACTGTCGAACTCATCGGACGAGACGGGTATAAACACTGGCGCCCCGCGAACCGGTGAATTGTCCCACGGGTTCTGGTCGTAGTAGTAGGCGTATCGCTGGGTGAAGTAACTGATTGCCGCCGGTGGGATCCAGAACCGGCCGTAGTAGCCATGCTCTGTCAGTGCTGGCTCCCAGCCGGCCGCTCCCCGGAGTAGCCGTCCAAACTCGGTGTGCCCGAGGACAGCTTCTTTGAGTGTTTCGACCTTTCGCCGATGCTGGAGTCTCGTATCATACCGTTTTCGCATCGCGTCATTGATTGAGACTGAATACGTCGTGCGGCCGTTGATATGTTGGTCATACTTGATGTGGAGGTACTCGTCGACGGGGATGTTGAAATTCGAGGTGAGACCGACTTTTTCGAACGGTCGACCCAGATCCGCGTTCCCCTCTTCTGTGATCAGGCGGGCGAGCCCGCGGTCGCCCTCGTATGTGTAGTCGGGCGACAGCGGCGCCAGTCGCGAGGTGAGATGGAGTTTGCCATCGCCGGGTTCAGCGAGTAGCTGATGAACGAATGGCTCACATGCCTCGGTGAGGGAATCGAAGACAGTGGCCATCATGTCATCATCGCATTTGCCGACGTCGGGGACTTCTTTGGACTCCTCGTTGACCAGCCGGCATGTCGATACGTCGCCCCCGACCGCGATCGGATCCAGATTCAAATCACCGACTTCGACGGTGTAGAGCTCGGGAAAGCTCTTGTTGACTGTTTCGCGAATGGCCTTCAAGCTGGGTTTAATCGCCTTCCCCGGGAAATCGTCGACCGTCGATTGCAACGCGCGGCCGTCGACGAAGTGTGGGGTAACATGGAGGGCGTGACACAGCACTGCCTCAATATCACCGCTTGAGAGCGGCACCGGTCGAGGATAGGTCAGCACTTCGACCGAAGCGTCAAACTGCTTTGTGAGTCGGGTGATTGCTTCGGCGACCCCATCCCCCGTCTTGTTTTCGAGTTTGTGTGCGTACGCGGGATCGACTGGTGGGGTGGCATGGATGATATTGCCTCGCGTGTGCCCGCCCTCGTCAGCAGGAATCCACAGTTCGGGGCGCTGTTCGCGTTTCTGGAATTGATTCTCAACCATCTCAAATGAGAGCGTTTGCTGGCTCATTCGAGTGGCCTCCGGCGTCGTTGGGTCGTGGGTAGCCGCGACGGACAGGTGTCGCGACCGGTCGCGTGTTCGAGCATCGTGCATGACCTACTGATGGGGGATTGGCAGTGGTCCTTTGGTGGATTCAGGGCCTGAATCCGCGTAACAATTATATATACTGGAGCCTGAGAGGTCACGGATATTTTCAATTCTGAGAATAGCAGCCATGCAAATATGCCGCTGGCTCTGGGAGCAGTCTCATAAGAATGCGTGCCAGTGCGCAGATCGTTTATCATGAGGAGGACTGTCCGTCGGCGATCGAACCAGTAATAAATGCGATCGGTCGTGATGATCGGCTCGGTCCCACGGGGGCCCCATTCTCGGACTTCAAGCAACGGGCATGTGAACTTATCACAATTATGTATGAGCGGGGTGCGTACTCGGGGTCGGATATTGACGAAAGGAGTCGAGCGGGAGTTACTGCCACCGAGTTCGATGATACGGAGCAGTTCTCACCCACGCAACAAACGCTCCACCAGAATCTGAAAACACTCGAGCAGTACGGCTATCTCGACCGTGATGGCTCCGGAGCGTCGGACCAGTTTGCGATCGCTGACGCTTGGATGACCGTGGATATCGATGGGGAAGGACTGGTTGATGCTGCTGGCTCGCCTTTGGGTCCGGACATCGATGGGGATGTTCCAGTGGAGACGATTGATGACGGTGAGTCAACTGGATCGTTACGGAATTATCAGCTGGCAGCCAAGCTGGCTGCAGACAACGCAGCGAATCTCACGCCTAATCAGCGGCTGGTCACCTCGATTTTCCGAACAGGTGGTGTGGTCGTCGGAATCGGCAGTGGGCTCCTGTTCGTCGCTGGCATACGTCTCAGTCCGCATCTCGTTGCTGCTGGCGAATCTGGCTTGTTGGCGGCGGCTACGCTCCTGATTGGGTGGCTTTGGTTTCAATTTATGGGGTCAGTCGCTGGGCGATCGGAGGAACGCCACGAGCGTGTGGGTCTCTCAGAGACAACCTAAACTACCCTACCCTATCCGCTCACGGCTGACGACATTTGCGCCTTGCAGGTTGAGCTTCCTACTTCGAGGATACGTTTCATTCGGATCCTTCGGTTCGGCGGTCCAGTTCTTCGAGGCTGCGCCCGGCGACGACGCCGACGCCGAAGCCGAGTGGGAAAGCGAACACAACAGTGGTGAGTAGCTCAGGGTAAGCCGTTCTGTGCGTTCACCACGTTCTCATCGCTATTCTTGACCGCTTCCCACCACGTCTTCAGCACAGCAATTGTGACGAGGGACGGTGGTTGTTCAACCTCGATACAGGATTTCCGATGCTTGTCGAGATCGTCTGGCGGATGAAAATGCTGCACGGGTTTCTTTGTGGATTGATTTACTTCTTCGCGTCTGAATCTGAATTCCAATCCTTTCTCTCGATAGTGGTATTTGTAATCTCCATTCTGCCACCACTGAATATCGAAATATCCGCCTCGTTGATGGATGCCGGGCATAACAGTAACCCGGGCTGCTCTATGAGTTCCGTCTCTCCTCGGGGAGAACGGTTCCCCCTTTTGATACTGAAACTGGACTTCGAAAACTCCCGTATCGAGTTGCCGACGCATGCGCTCTACGCTTTCATCAATCGCGTCCGAATCGATCGGTGACCCGTTCCCGAGCCCCATTTTTAGCGTGGGGTCTGGTTGAGAGCGTAGTCAGTTGTCTGTTCAACTCGGTGTCTCTCTCCCCGTTCGGTTCCGGTGTATGTCCGTTCTTTCGCCTCTTTGAGGCGGTAGGCAGCTCGGAGGTAGTTGAATTCTTGTTCTGCTGTCCGCCAGTGGGACATGTCCTCGAGTTCATCCTGGCTGAGGTCCTTATCTGAAACGAGGAGCTCCTCTGGGGTGGTTGCCCCATATTTGTCTTTGTAGTCCGCGAGTTCCTGCTTTACTCGTTGGATTTGATCGACGAGTGTTTCGCTAGCGGAGAGCTGGCTGATTTGTTTGAGGAGATACCAGTCGGGATCTCGCTCATAGACCGTTCCAGCGTCCGTCTGGTGGCTTCTAACCGTCCCTTCGTCGGCAAGTTTGTTGAGCGTAGTTCTGGCTTTTGATTCTGAGACCACAGCTATATCCGAAATCTCACGTGCAGATTTCGGGGTCGTTGTTCGGCTGATCACCGTGCGAATTCGCTCGTCGGCAGTCGTGTCTGTTTTCCACTCTGCGGTTGCGAAGTCGTTGATGTCCTCAAAGTCGTCATCATCAATATCGAACGGATCGATGTCATCCACGGTCACTGGTTCGTCCGGTAGCTCCTCCTCGGTGGGGAACGTATCGGGTCCGGTCGGTGCTTCGCCAGTCATGTATCGCCCTACACTCCGAAAACACATATATCTTTCCAGCATAGAAATATACGCTACAGCTTAGTGACGGCGTCGATACGGCGACGAATTCGTGGCCGTCGACTTCAGCACGATTGAGTTCACCGATGACTATGTCCGTGAGAACATGGCCTACGGTGAGTACATGAACCGGCGGTTTCACGGCTGGGGATTTGCGAAGCTCTATGCACAGATTCGCTACAAAGCCCCAAAAAAGGGGGATTCCCGTTGAGACGGTAAATCCCTGCAACACATCGAAGGTATGTCACGCCTGCGGTTCTCGTAGATTGGACTGGCCTGTCGAACCAGACCAATCACAACCATCTGAACGTTCTTGTCGCTGCTGGACACGTCGAAACGGTTCACAGACGGTACGAGGCGGATGCCCCGACCCTTGAGGTCGGGGAGGAAGCCGACAACCGATGACGCAATCCACGATACGATGGCTGGCCGACTCCCTGGCGTTCAAGTAACTACAATTATATATGTGAAAATACGGTGGAATACCGTCGTACCGCAGTCATCAAACTCGACACTCCCGAAGGAGCCGACGATTCACTTCGAGAGACTGTCGAACAGTTCAAACACTGCGCTTTGAGTGTCTGGATTGTGGCTACCAGAACCACGCTGACTACAACGCGGCGAAAAACATCGGTTTGCAGTATCTCCGTCGTCGGCAAAACGCAACGACGGAGGCGCACCCGTAGATGTGCGCTTGAATCGCGGGACGCTGAACGTGAGCGGGGGGTACGTTCCCCCTGCCTCTACTGAGGCATAGAACGGGAGTCCATGCGAAAGCCTTGGGGCTTGGCCCCGAGGCGATTTACAGATCTAATATTTCATCAATCGCAGTGCATGTGGCGCAACATGTATGACGTAGAGGACCGTACTACCGAATATGGCGGCTGAAGATGCACCCGAGGAAACGAAAGTCAGCGACCGAGGGATGGTCACAATTCCAGCGTCGCTCCGTCGGCGCCTCGATATCGAGCCCGGTGACAAACTCCGCTGGAACGTCGATGATGAGGGAGATCTCTCCGTAGAGGTTATCAAGCAACGGTATGGAGCATTTGCAGACGACGACATGAAGGCCCCGATGGGCGGTGATAGCCTCGAATCACACGATATCGCGGGGAAAGAAGAAGACTCAGCGTTTGCGGAGGACGGCTGAATGGCGGTTACAGTAGTCGATTCTAATATCCTCATCGACTACAAGGATACGAGTGCAAATACCCGCCACGAACGGGCAGAAAGTATCGTCCACGCTATCGACAGAGGCGATCTTCCGACTGCCCGGGTTACGAACTACGTACTATTAGAGTCGTTGAACTGGATTCACGAGCGCCAGCGCCACGAAATAGCTGTAGATCTGAAGACCCGTCTTACCGAATCGGCTGGCTTCGAACTGGTCCACTGCGCGCAGAAGGACTTCCCCACCGCTGTGGAACTCTTTGAGACTTACAAGGGCCTCTCGTTCGGTGACGCAACCATTGCCGCGTACATGCAGCGAACTGGTATCGAGTATCTGTACTCGTTTGACGACGACTTCGACGGCATCAAGGCCATTACCCGGTTGAACACACCCGATAACCCACACAATTGACACAGAAGAAGCGAAAACCAACCACGTCGTAAGCTAACCCACGGCTAAAGCCGTGGGCTTTCAGCGTGGCGGTGTTCAGATAAGGATGAAGAGTGAGGCGGTTCGTTTTCTGAGTGATCTATGCCCGAAAACGACCGCCTCGACGGCCGTTTGAACGAGATTGAGTTAGGTTTTGTGGAACGAGAGGCGACACCGAAATTGCTGATGAAGCTCGGTATTCAGCTCCATCTTGCTGGCCTATCACTTTCGGATACAATTTCTATTCTTGATATATTTGGTGTCAGTCGAGCTCGATCCACCGTTCACAACTGGGTTCACAAGGCAGAGCTACAGCCCGAAGCTGGTCGAAGTCCGGATCACGTCGCGGTCGACGAAACAGTGATCCGACTCAATGATGAGCAATATTGGCTGTATGCTGCTGTCGATCCTGAAGCAAACGAATTGCTACATACAACGCTTAAACCAACGACAAACAAGGTAATCGCTCATACGTTCTTTGCTGAACTCCGCGAGAAACACGACGTCGATGACGCCGTGTTTCTCATCGACGGCTCGCACTCATTGAAAGACGCCTGTCGCCGTCACAGCCTCGATTTCAGATATGAACGTCATGGAAATCGGAACAGTGTCGAACGTGTCTTTCGAGAGATAAAACGACGAACTACCAGTTTCTCAACTGTTTCAGCAACGCCGAAGCAGATACCGCCGATAATTGGCTTCGATCTTTCGCCTTCGCATGGAATCAGCTTATCTGAACACTACCATCACTCCCGACCCGAAGTCCTTATACGGTGCCACATATGTCCATTCTATGAATGACCTCGGGGTGGCGCTACCGTACGCTATCGATAACTGGAGTAACCGTATTTAGCGCGCTAGCCGTACTGGTAGCGAACCATGCCGTTTCACAGCAGCTCATCACGACGTACATACCTCTGTTCAATAACCTTGAAGTGGAGGTGATGCAAGACCGAACCCTTCGACGTGCACTTCTACTCAGTATTGGAGTCACTGTTGGGGCGCATATCCCTCTTTATAAACCTCGGCCACGACGGATTCTGGACATCGTTTTCCTCACACAAAAACGGGTCTTGGTGACTGGGCTCGCACTCGCTACGCTTGGATTTTTCGAGTGGTCTTATCGGTTGCCTCGAGCGACGCTGGTAATGTTCACCACTACTCTACTCCTCCTGTTACCGGGGTGGTTCATCACCATTAGACGACCGAGACGTGATCTATCAGAGCGTACCGTTCTGGTCGGAGACGATCTCGCCCAGATGCAGTCAGTCCGTGATATTATCGACGGTAACGTGGTTGGGTATCTCTGTCCAACGAACTCACTTCCGGTCGAAGAACCGGAGAAAATCATCGCTGACGGAGGCGGTGTAGAGGGGCTGAACGATCTGCAGTATCTCGGTGGGCTTTCTCGAATTGAGGACGTGCTCGTCAACCAAGACGTCAATACGGTTGTCCTCGCATTCGAGGACACAGATCGGGGTGAGTTCTTCGGTATATTGGACGCCTGTTATGAACACGGTGTTACCACCAAAGTCCATCGAGACTACGCTGATACGGTACTCACTGCTGATGCCGACGTTAAGGAATTGGTAGATGTACAGGTCGAACCTTGGGACTGGCAGGACTACTTCCTCAAGAGAGTGTTTGATCTCCTATTTGCTGGGATCGCTCTGCTCATCCTCTTGCCAGTGATCCTGAGTATCGTTGCGGCGATCAAGATCGAGAATGAAGGGCCAGTGCTGTTCAGTCAGCAGCGGACGTACCTGTTCGGCGAGACGTTCACGGTCTACAAGTTCCGGACACTGAAACCGAAGAAAGGTGGTGAGGTCGGGACAACTATCGACGAAGATCGTCACACTCCACTCGGCGAGTTTCTTCGAACGACACATCTAGACGAGATCCCACAACTCTGGTCGATCCTCATCGGCGATATGAGCGTCGTCGGTCCGCGGCCCGCGCAGACGGAGATTGAGAATGAATTTGAAACAGTCGAGCCGAAATGGCGCCAGCGTTGGTTCGTCAAACCCGGACTCACAGGATTAGCACAGATAAACGACATGATGAGTACCGAACCAGCCGAGAAGTTCCGATACGACCTTCAGTACATACGGAATCAGTCGCTATGGCTTGACGTGAAGATCGTCATTCGGCAAGTCTATAAGGTATTCCTCGACGTAGGCGGGCTCTTCAACGAAGATTGATGTACGCGTAGTAGAGAGTACAGCTGGCCGTAGAAGTCGAATTTGCTGGTTCTGATGTCCAGTAACGTGAGATCTCGATAAGGCTACAGTTGATGAGTAGTCCGAACGAAGATTACGTCGAGGCCGTGACTGTCGTCTGTTCTTCGATGATATCATTGAGAATGCGATCAAGGTCTGTCGTCGGGTGCCATCCGAGTACCGATTCAAGCTTGGAGACGTCCGGCTCTCGTTGCTGGGGGTCTTCGAAGTCCTCGCTGTACACCTCTTCGTAGGGAATATATGTGATTTCGGAGTTGGATTCGGTGAGATTGATGATTCGCTCCGCAAGTTCCTTGATTGAGGTCGCTTCCGGTGCGCCGACGTTGATCACTTCGCCGTGAGCTTCGGGTGTCGTCAGGAGTTCGTAAGTTGCTTTCACCGCCTCAGTGACGTGTGTGAAGCTCCGGGTCTGCGTTCCGTCTCCATACACTGTTAGCGGTTTATTCTCGAGTGCTTGTTCGACGAACCGGGGAATGACCATCCCGTACTGACCCGTCTGGCGCGGCCCGACGATGTTGAAGTAGCGACCGACGGCAACCGGAAGATCGTGATCTCGGTAATAGGCGAGGGCAAGTGACTCATCAACGGCCTTCGCGGAGGCATAACTCCAGCGGAGTGAAGAGGTGGGTCCAAGCACTCGGTCGTCCGACTCGGCGAACGGAACGGCTTCAGCCTTCCCGTACAGTTCCGACGAGGAAGCGATGAAGACGGGAGTCTGGTCGTCGACCGCGGCGTCGAGGACGTTTTCTGTCCCGATCAGGTTCGTTCGCATTGAGCGGAGCGGTTTGTCGACGATACGCTGGACTCCGACAGCCGCCGCAAGGTGGAAGACGCGGTCTGACTGTTGGACGAGCGGCGTGATTGTTTCCTTGTCAATCACGTCACCTTCGATGAGTTCAACTCGGTTGTGATCGGTGAGATGGGAGACGTTGCTTGATCGTCCCGTGGAGAAGTCGTCGAAGAGAATGATGTCGTCGTCGGTCTCCTCGAAGAGGAGGGTAGCGAGATGGGACCCAATGAATCCACTTCCCCCCGTGATGAGTGTCTGCATGGTGGGTAGGTGTTGGATGTGTGCAGATAAGGACACCGATTAGGTCAGGAGTTGTAGGTCTAGTCGATCTAGAGGTGACATAGTTGGTTGATTCGCGGTCTGAGCGTCCGACGCTGGATTCGGGCTATTCGGATCGGCGTCGTCGACATCAGTAAAGTCGTGGGACTGGCTGCTGCCTTGTGTTCAGATAAGAATTGAGAGGTGGGGAGTAGTATTTTCTGAGTACTTCATGCGCAAAAACGCTAGCCTCAGCGGTAGTATCAGCTTCACCACTGGGCCGTGGGGGGCGTTGCAGACTTGGAGTTCCTCAATGATCGGGATCGCTTGAGGGTTCCGCGTGTCACCCGTGACGAGTTTAAACGTGAGGATGTGTACGACGAATATATCTGAAAATCTGTTGAGGGGTCGACGATCGGTTAGATCTCTCGCGGTCGATCGAAGGTGTGTTGGCAGTTTAGGCTGGTACGAGGCGAACCGGGACTGGTACGAGTCGTTGATGTGGGCGTCGTAAGAGAAAGCGAAGCTCAGTCGAGATAGTATTCAACCGTCTGTTCGAGTCCCTGTTTAAATGTATACTCCGGTTCCCAACCAAGCGCTTCGATTTTCGCGGTTTCGAGTGCGTAGCGTTGGTCGTGGCCAGCACGATCGTCTACGAACTCAATCAGGTCCACCTCCGCGCCAACTGTATCGAGAATCGCTTCGGTCACTTCGAGGTTGGTCTTCTCGTAACTGCTCCCGATATTGTACACCTCGCTGATCTCTCCTTCCCGAAGGACCAGATCGAGTGCACGGCAGTTATCTTCGACGTAAATCCACTCTCGGACGTTCGATCCATCTCCGTAAACGGGGAGTGTCTCACCAGCAGCGGCATTCTTGATAAACTTTGGAATGAGTTTCTCGGGGTGCTGATGCGGGCCGAAGTTGTTGCACGTGCGCGTGATGAGCACCGGAAGGTCGTGTGTCCTTTCATAGCTCTGTGCGAGGAGATCGGCGCCTGCCTTCGTAGCTGCGTAGGGATTTCGTGGATTAAGTTGATCCGCCTCGGAGAATTTCCCATCGAGAATCTGTCCGTACACTTCGTCCGTCGAGATCTGTAGGAATCGGTCGATATTCGCGTCCTTTGCGGCGTCCAGAAGTATCTGTGTCCCTTCAACGTTCGTCGTGACGAACGGGTTCGCTCCTTCGATAGACCGGTCAACGTGGGACTCGGCTGCGAAGTTGACGACTGCGTCGACATCGTCAACGAGATCGCGAACGAGTTCCTGATTCCGGATGTCGCCCTCCACGAACTCGTGACGAGGATGGTCAAGAATGCCGTCGAGATTCTCCTTCGAGCCTGCATACGTCAGCGCGTCGAGCGTGACGACCTTGTCTGCGTCGTGTTCGTCCAGAACGTAGTGGACGAAATTCGAGCCGATGAAGCCAGCGCCGCCCGTGACGAGAATACGCATAATTCCCAGTAGTCGGTACGTATTTACATTCCTATCGGAAGACTCTCGATGTGCGCGTACTCGTCGTCGGTGCGAATGGCCTGCTCGGGAGTAACGTGGTTGAGGCGGGGCGACGACGAGGCTGGATCGTCCACGGGACGTATCATTCCTCTCAGCCGGCGTTTGATATCCCACTCTCGCAGTTCTCGCTAGAAACGTCCGATCAGTTCGGCGATCTCCTCGACGAACACGCTCCTAACGTAGTCATCAACTGCGCAGCGATGACCGACGTCGATGCCTGTGAGCAGGCGCCGGAACGGGCGCAGGCTATCAACGGCGAGGCGCCCGGAGAATTGGCAGACCACTGCAGGGCGTCAGAAACCGAGTTCGTTCACATCTCGACGGACTACGTCTTCGACGGAGAGCAACGCAGTCCGTACGACGAATCGGACGATCCAAATCCGATTCAAGTGTACGGGGAGTCGAAGTTACTGGGTGAACGCAACGTCCGAGATGAATACCCCCAAGCCTTGATTCCTCGGCTCTCCTTCGTCTGGGGCGTTCACCGAAGCAGCGATAATCTCACTGGGTTTCCAGCGTGGGTTCTCGACCAACTACGTGCTGAGGAGTCCGTCCCGCTGTTCACGGATCAGTGGATCACCCCTACTCGTGTCGGGCAAGCCGCTGAGGCAATCTTGGATCTCATCGCCGCGAGCGAGAGCGATCGGTACCACATCGCCTGTCGCTCCTGTATCACCCCGTACGAGTTCGGAGAGATCCTTGCAGATCGTATCGGCGCGTCGAAGAGCTTCCTCACCGAGGTATCGATGGATGATGTCTCGCGTGATGCAGCTCGCCCACTCGACAGCTGTCTCGCCGTCGACAAGATCGAAGACGCACTCGGGCGATCGCAGCCCACACTTTCTGCAGATATCGACACAGTCTGGGATATCTGGGACTAGATCTGGTACTGGTCGCGGTTTTCGAGGAAGTACTCGCGTGCCTCGCCGGGGAAGTCCTCGAAGCGCAGCACTTTCTGGCAGTCGAGTCCCGGGCACTTCATGACTCGGTTGTCCTCGAGTTCGTTCGCGGCGACTATGGTACCACAGGCCGGACAGGTGTATGTGATGATCCGCATGGTTAGAGTTTGAGCTGTGAGTTCTCACCGACGACGAGTCGGCGCCCCTCTGGGAGGAGTTCGTCGGCACTCTCAACATCGGCGTTCCGACCGAGCAGGCTGTCGACGATGCGACCCGACGCACTCAGCGTCGAATCGCCGATGACGACACTGTTCTCGATATGGATGTCTTCGAGCGTCGAGTTCGCCCCGATAGACGTGTACGGCCCCACGTACGTACCGTGCTTGATAGTCACGTTCTCGGCGATCGAGACGGGGCCACGAACGACTGCTCCGTCCTCGATAGTCGCTGACTCGGCGAGCCCGATGCGCCCCTCGGTCTCGGCACCGTCTTCGACGACGCCCGCCGTTTCAAGCTCCTTGTCTTCGAGCACGAGCCGGTTCGCTTCGAGGATGTCCGTGGGCTTGCCTGTGTCCTTCCACCAGCCGGTCACGACCTGCGAATCGATCTCGTAGCCGTCTTCCAAGAGTAACTGAATCGCATCAGTGATCTCGAGCTCGCCCCGCCACGACGGTTCGAGGTCGTCGATGGCGTCGAACACTGCCGGCGAGAAGACGTACATCCCGATGAGTGCGAGGTTCGTCGGCGGGTCCTCGGGCTTTTCGACGAGCTGTATGGCGTTTCCGTCGTCGTCGACATCCGCGATCCCGAACGCTTGGGGATCGTCGACTTTCTGAAGGGCGATACCCGCCCCGTAGTCGCCACGCTCGAAGCTCTCGACGAGCTCCGCGATCCCAGACTTGAGGATGTTGTCGCCGAGATACATCACGAAGTCGTCGTTGCCGACGAAGTCGCGCGCACAGCCCGCGGCGTGTGCGAGGCCGAGGGGCTCACCCTGAACAATGTACGTGATGTCGACGCCGTACTTGGAACCGTCGCCGAGGAGTTCCTGAATCGCGTCGCGGCCCTTGTGGCCGAGGACGACGCCGATATCGGTGATCCCTGCCTCTTTGAGATCTTCGATCGCGTACTCGAGGACGGGCTTGTTCGCGACTGGAACAAGCTGCTTTGGCCCGGTGTGTGTGATTGGTCGGAGGCGAGAGCCGGTTCCGCCGGAAAGTAGGATGCCCTTCATCGTTAGTTAGGCGTCTCGTCCCAGTCCATAGGGATTTCGTCTGTGTCTGGAGGGAGGCGTTCTTCGTCCGGATCCTCGTAGTCGTAGAGGTTCGTCGGGAAGTTGAGGAGGATTGCCTGCTCGTTCCCGACGACTTTGAACCCGTGCCAACAGTCGCCCGGGATCCGGATGATCTGTTGGTCGTGCTCGCCGATGATGAATTTGTTCACCTCGCCTTTTGTCGGAGAGTCGTCGCGGTCGTCGTAGATGCCGACCTTGATTCGTCCTTGGGGGCAGATGAAGTGATCTATTTGGCCTCGTGTATGGCGGTGCCAAGCACGAATGACGCCCGGGTAGGACATTGAGTAGTATGACATTGCGGGTTCTGAATCGTATTCTCTCCAATCCTCGCGGAAGATCTCAACCAAGTGGCCGCGCTCGTCAACGTTCACTTTGAGGTCGCGGACTTCGACATCATGAATCATTCCAATACTGTGAATAGCCAGTATCCTATTTTAATGGAAGGGATACAGTAATGATTATGACTTTGCCAACACGTGATGAATAATTCAGAATCATAACAATATGACAGTCACTAAAATGGTTGTAGATGAAAGATATCGAAACATCCAGATTTATACACTAATCATATAGTAAGATAATATGGGTCGTAAAATAATCGCTTTTGAGGAATCAATTCTGGGTGTGGCAAAATAGGATGGGGAACTACGTATCAAATCTTGCGAAGCAGGGTGGTATTACGTTTATAGGGAACCTCTCTGGCCGTTTGTTTGGGTTCGCATATCTAGTCATTATCACTAGCTTAGTTTCTCCGAGTGTATATGGAACATTTACACTTGGTTTGTCTGTCGTACTTTTCATTCGTGGTATCTCAGATTTGAGTCTTCACCGATCAATAGGTTACTTTTTGCCAAAATTTTTACAAGAAAATGAAAAAGGAAAAGCAACGGGAATCTTATATATTGTGGCATTATTGTCAGTATTCACCACAACATTAGCAGCTGTTCTTCTGATTGTTACTTCTCAATCATTGGCCCGGCTTTTCGACGATCCTCTTCTCTCCACCATACTTCCAGTTCTTGCGTTAGCAATTCCCATAGAAGCCTTAATTAAATCTGTTGAATCCATATTCAAGTCAATTAGAGTTTTGAAATATAGGTCATATACTAAGGATTTTATTAGGCCAATATTTCGAATATCTGTTACATCTGCACTTCTTTTTTCTGGAGCTGGGATTTTTGGTTTAGTAATTGGACATATATTTGCACTTATCTCATCTCTAATTGCTGGATTAGTTTTTTTCTACCGAAAATGTGATTGGTTTAGAGATGAAACAGTAGATTATATTGGGAAAAGACAAATCATCTCATACTCTCTCCCTCTAGTCTTTGCAGGTGTTATCTATTCAATAGTTGGGCGCTTGGATCAATTTCTCATAGGATATTTTTTAGATTCTTCTTATGTTGGATTTTACCAGGTTTCCTTTATTTTAGCCTCTAACACACTTATTGTACTCAAGTCTCTCACTCCTGTGTTTAAACCAACTGTTGCCAGTGTACAAAATGAATCGAACCAGCTCTTGACTGTATATAGGAACGCGACCCGATGGATAACACTACTCACACTTCCAATTGCCACAACTCTTTTTCTTGCCCCTGAACTGTATCTTTCAACCTTCTTTTCCCCAGAATATACTGTTGCCACAGGTGCTTTCTTGGCTTTACTTATTGGATATCTATTTAATTCTTCCTGCGGTCCTGAAGGAATGATGCTTGAAGGGCTAGGATACACTAAATTAACTCTGGTGAATACGATAATACTCATATGTATAAACGGTATATTAGATGTTGCTCTAATCCCTAAAATAGGGATTCTCGGAGCCGGGATTGCCACAAGTATAGGCCTGGCAGTTGCTAGTTTAGTTGGCGTCGTTGAGATCTACTACCTTCGCGGAATCCACCCTTACTCGATGGATTGGCTAAAGCTCTGGATAGCGATTTTGCCAGCCGCAGCACTTGGAGCCGCTATTCTGTCTAGAAATTTGCCCTCCGTACTTTTAGTGGTTATATTACCTAGCACTATTGTGATCGCATATGTTCTTTTTCTCATGTTGCTCTCCGGATTTACGGAAGAAGATCTGAGTATTGCCAAACAGGCTGATGAAAAATTTGATACCTCTATTTTTCAGAAGATTATACTGTGGGGTTCATAGATAGTTTGACTCATTTCAAATATATCCGAGATCCCTCAGCCGTGATTCAACGTTTCCCAGTTCTGGGCCCTCCCAGTTATCTGGTTCATACATCCCGGAGTCTGTTGAAGACAATTCTATCCAAGGGACTTGGATAATAGAGGGAATTGGGCGATATGCCGGATGTCCATATTGATTCCACTCCCCAAGGGCATTTCCATGATCCGATGTGATAACGAGTTTATCAGCCTCAACATTATTCACTAAAATTTCAATATTTCTGAGAACCTTACGCAGATTCTCTCGATAGTGTTTCCAAACTATCTCTTTTGCTATCTCGCCGTTTTCTAAGCGGGACCAGACACTTTGAAATTCATCATAAGATCCTTGTCCTGTTTTCCGTTCAACGGTGTCGGAACCTCCTAGCTCTGGGGAAGATAAAAATGGCTCATGAGGCTGCATATAATGAACTAATAGACGGGAGAAATTTTGCGTTCGACCTACTGATATTGCTCGGTCTGTGATAGGTTCCATAGTAATTGTTCCCAGTTCGTTATTCCATGCATATTTCCAAACTTCGTCAACCAACGCCATTTTTGACGGATCAACGAATTCCGCACTATTCGGATTACCCGTAATATATGCTGTTTCAGCTAGTTCCTCATTAACCGCCTCGGAAAAAGTCCGTTCCATCCAAACTGGTGTCTTGGTTGCTAAGGAGTATGATTTTCCAATTTCAGGTAAATAATCAAATTCAGGTGCCACTTCATTCATGAGATCATAACGACAAGCATCAAGAATTAACATTACATCCCATTCTTTTTCAAATATATTCTGGGATGGATATATCCTTGATGAATGCTTTCCAACAATATCGATAGATTTTGAGAGGGCTTTTTTAATTATTTCTTGCATTACTATTATCTATGATTCTGTGATCAGAGTGTCTCGTATCATGGAAACAATTAATTATGCCTTCTGTCGTAGATATTGTTGATGCCTGATATGGCTTCTGATTCAGATGAGATCTCAGTTGGGTTTATATTAGTTGGTGACAATTCGACTGCGAGTTCTCGACATAGGGTTTTGGATCCAACGAAATTCTTCGATGATTCTATAGAATGCCGATTTTTGTCGCTAAATTCGAGCCATAACTTTGAATTATCTCGGACAATATTTTTCTTATTCAATTTTTTACTTTTAACATGGAAAAGCGATATAATCTATATACAGAAGGCTATACTTCCGAGAGTAGTATTCAAATTAACCGACTTCCTTCGTACTAAGGTCGTGTTTGATTTTGATGATGCGATTTACACTTCCCCAGAGTGGGAAGACGATGATCCTGAAAGACGAGAACGGTTAATTACAGCACTAGAATCTGCGACAGTAGTAATAACCGGAAACCCTAATCTTTCGACGTTTGCTGAAGAGTATAACGATAAAGTATACACCTTGCCCACACCGGTCCCAAAAGACGATATGATTTCGGGGATATCTGAGTCAGATACTGTTACGATTGGTTGGATTGGTGGAGCTAACAATTTGAGATACCTAGAATTGATTGAGGAACCTCTCCTTCGTATTTTAAACGATTATAAAACAGAGCTAGTCATTGTTAGTGGGACAGAATTACCAGACAACATCTTGGAATCACATGGAGATATTGAACATCTTGTGTGGGAATTGGAAAAAGAGCATGAACAACTTTCAAGATTCGATTTTATGATCCGACCTATGGCAGATACTGAATGGATTAATGGAAAAGGCGGATACACATCGATAATACGCTGCATGTCTATAGGAATCCCGGTTATCGCTTCTTCAATTGAGCCTTTAGAGAAAATTACTAATCCTGGCAACTCTATTTTATTCGCAAGCACGAATAAGGAGTGGTATTCCAAAATGGAGGAATTAATCGACAATCCTGAAAAGAGGCGAGAAATTGGAATCAAAGCTAGACAAGAGGTTAGTCGTCAAAAACTTTGGACAGAAGATTATGCTAATGAATTACAAGATATTCTCAAATCAGTTGCTAAATGAAATCATTTAGTTATGAGCAATGAATCTCTATAGCCATGCTATCTGACCTCACTTCGGTCAAGCAAGTCGAAAACATTCTAGTTTTTATTTCGGATAGTTTACGTTTCGACGAACTTCCTAACTCTGTGAAATCCAACTCTATGTGGGGTCGTGCGATTGCAGCATCTACATTTACTGGATCGGGATTTCCATCTATTATGACTGGTAAATATCCAGTCAATCACCGAGTATGGGAATTAACGGATACGTTACCCGCAACACCAAATTTGTTGAATGCTACGTCGAACTCTGGGATTGACGCAACTAACGTCTGGGCTACAGTACCTGATCCAGAAAACAAACCGCCTCTCCGAATGTGCCATGAACAAGATAATACAACTATAGATGACATTGAATCCCCATTTACACTCGTTATTCACGATCAGGGGGGCCATATGCAGTATGGTAAGGGTGAGCAGGCCCAGTGGAATTCACATAAGGAGTTTTTCACGGATTTAGCAGACGATCCCAGCCGAATTAGGGACTTGTATCGTGAGGGTGTAGATGAGTCAATGAACCGATTCTCAAATATCTGTGCTCAGCTAAAATCTAGAAAAGAGTTTGAGAATACGCTGGTCATTCTGACGAGTGACCATGGTGAACTCCTCGGGGAGTATGGTGGCCTGTATGACCATGGCGCTCCTGTTGTTCCTGAACTCGTTTCTGTGCCAATGGTGTTTATGGGTGCTAATCTCCCTACTAATGAGGAGATTGATGTATTACTTTCAACAACAGATATTGTTCCGACTGTGTTTGCTGCATTAAATAAAACGGTTCCTTCTCACGTCAATGGATATGATATATGGAACCGCGACTCAGAAAGAATCAATAACCGGATTGTCCGTTCGGAAATCTGGCGTCAGCCGGACTATCCGATGATGTCGTATCAGGCTAGTTCGGCGTGGACCTCTAAAGGAGGTATCGTTCGACATTTAAATTCGATCAGTTCAAGACTTAGCTATCTTCTCGCATACGAGTATTATTATGCTCCATATTCAAATATGGTCCGTAAACTATCTTCAGGGACGATGAAACAATTGAAAGCATATCTGAAGCCAGAGATCACTTATGGCGAATTCAGCAGAGATAGTATCCAGTTCCCACAGGACTTCGAATCTGAGCAGCAATCCGATGCGACTACAGAAGGCCCAAATAAGCGCCAATTACGCGATCTGGGTTATCTTGAATAATTCTTACTTTTATTTTATTCACTTCGAAAATTTATTCAATATATCTGCCCACGTTGGTACTACTGTGGTCAAAGAATACTGTTCCTCAACACGTTGACGACCACGATTTCCCATTGTCTTTGCTAGTTCCCGATTTTTGTAGAGACGGTCCAATGCGGTTACCCACTCATTATTTGTAGTGGCGTGTAGGCCATTGTGTCCGTCCTCTGCGATCTCAGCGTTGACACCGACTGGTGTTGCTACGACTGGCTTCCCACATCCCATGTACTGAATTAACTTGAACCCGCACTTTCCCCGCTCCCACGGTGTCTCTTCAAGTGGCATGATTCCAACATCGAACTCAACAATATTTTTGATTTCTGTCTCTTCTGACCATGTTTTCACTTCATGAGGAACGCCCGGTAACTCCACTTCACCCGAGCCTACGAGGACGACGCGTGCGTCGTTTTCGTTGCATACTTCTCGAAGTGCCGGCGCAATCTGTTCCACATAGTTGGCTGTTGTTGGAGATCCAATCCATCCGATAGTGAACGTTCCGTTCTCATTTGGTGGAACATGTGGATACCGATCTAGATCAATAACTGTCGGTATGATTTTAATCTGGGACGCACCTGCTTGTTGAGCTCGAGAAGCCAGATATTCATTCCCAACGACAACGATCTCAGCTTCCCGCATTACAATATCGATTTTTTTGCCCAAGAGACGTCTGATTATCGGCCGATCTGACTGGTCATAGTTGTGGAATATTGCATCATCGTAGTCTACAATATAGGGTATATTGAGAGCACTAAGTAGACGCTCAAATATAGCGGGAATATACGGAAAGAGTTCTTTTTCGATAACAATAACATCATATTTCTGTGCGTTTAATATGTCCCGAATTCGTCGAATATAGGAATTTATTACAGCCTCTATTGAACGTTCGCCCGTCGCATACAGCGATTCAAGATATTCATTCGAAAACAGTGGTTTGCATGAACAGTGAATACCATATTCCTCGAAATATGGGAAATACTGTAACAACCGATAGCGACTGCTAGCTCCCTTTCTACCATACTTTGTCAGAAATAGTACATCAAAATCACTCATCGGACGATATTGATTGGTAGATCTTATCGTATTTCTCAACCCCTTCCGAGAGCGAGTAGTACGATTTTGCCACTGATCTGCAACGAGTGGCGATTTCCGAACTCAAATGTAATTTGAGAATATTTTCTACGGCTTCTTGCTTGGCAGTATGATCTAGTGATTCCATTGCCACTCCGACTTCGTTACTCTCAAGAATTTCTTCCACGTCCCCGACACCTGCATTACTCAGACAGGGGACTCCGCAGGCGAGAAATTCTCCCATTTTTGTTGGCGATGACCCCGTCTTGGAAAATGTTGGCTTGATGAGGAAGATTCCTATATCCATTTTATTCATCTCTTTTGGGACTTGTTCGTGCTGGACAGATTTTAATGAAATTACAGATGGGTCAATGTCGTGTTCTCGCAATTTTTCTTTGATTAATTCATGGTCTCCTTTATTGAGTATGGCAAGCTGTGCTTCGGGCTTCCGATCTTGAATCAGCTCAAAGCAATCAAGTACATCATCAAATAGATACCAAGTTCCTACGGATCCGACATACCCAACCACGAAGTCTTCACTCCGCTGTTCTGGGTTGGGTGTAAACAGCTCGAGATCAACGCATGTTGGAATCATCTCAAACTGTGTATTACTGGTATCCACATGATCGAACGATCGTATTGCGCCAATTCCAGCATTGGTCAATGAAACAACTACGTCTGCTTGTTCAATAAACTTTGTCTCAAACCATTTTGCAATCCGATAGATTTGATCATCCTCATCCCAAATACCAGCATCAATGCGTTCATCTGCCCAGAACCCACGCATATCAAAAACAAATGTAGTTCCGAACAAACGTTTGCATAGCAAGGCAAGAATTGAGGCGACATAGCTTCGTGAGTGTACAATGTCAATATCATTGCGGCGGATTGATCTCAAGCAGGTTATGAATCCTCTGGAAAGATCCCATATGGTTGCGGGTAGCGACGGCTTTCGATGGTATCGCATCGGATGCCATTGAATTCCCGCATTTTCTACCCTCTGTTTCATCGCTTCAAATCTTTTTCTTTTTTTGACATCTTCTCGTTTCTCAAACGTAACAAGTGTAATTTTATGCCTCTCCGCAAGGCGATCCAGATACCGATATACCTGTGATTGTCCGAGTGGTTCGAGTAAGCCTGTGTAAGATATGTAGAGTATATTTTTGCCCGGCGACTGTTCCATTGTCCGAAATTCTGACCTCTATACCTAAATTTTCGTTGTTTCCCGCTATCCGCTCTCAGTTGTACTAGTCATCCACTCAACTCCGTATCGGTTATATACTGCGCATCACTACGGACACCGTATACGGTTTATCTTGCGATTAAAAAGAAGCCTTCTTCCAATCCATGGATAAAGAAGCGAAACAAACTATCCCGATATTCGTCCTCACGCTCATACTCAGATTTATTTCTGCCGGCATAACGACAGTTACTAACCTCAATCCCGACTCTCAGGCTGACGCCATCAAATTCGGAAATACTGCGGCGTTAATTGCGCGTGGTATTAGTAATGGGCAGCCCTATCGGTACGTATCTGGTTCAGTTGGTTTCTCAGAACTGATCTATCCTTTGACATCAGTTGATCCATATAACCTATGGGGCTCCTTCCTCTCCCCGTTCTGGTTACTACCCGGCCCGAGTGGTCTCTATGCACGCCTTGGAAATGCGTTTCTCGGAGCGTTTGCGATTTATAATGTCTATCTCATTGCCCGGTACTACCACTCTCACCATGCTGGCATTACTGCGGCGCTTCCAATGATATTCTATCCGAGTTTCGTTGCCATCCACAGTACACTACTCCGCGAAGCGATCATTCTGTTCGCAATCACTACGGCAGCCCGACTTCTGATACTACCCCTACAACAGCGTCCCTACTGGTTTTCGTACGCGCTTGCAGCTGTTCTACTCCATATCTCGCTTCTCCAACGCGATGATAACGCAATTATTATTGCCGCAGCTATCGGTGCGGCAATCGCCGCATATATGATTAAGTCTGGATATATTTCGAAATCAACCACAGGTTTGGGGCTCGCACTCTCACCAGTCGCGTTCGTGCTCTCGCTTCCGGTCATCCGAGACGGAGTCGAATTTCTGGCCTACATTCGTGTCGTTCGCGCCCGCGGTCGTACAATCTATCTTCCCGACGTGATACCACAAACAATTCTCGAACTCGCCGCGTTCAGCTGGGTCGGTGGAGCGTACTTCCTCTATGCACCGTTTCCGTGGATGATCGAAACGATCCCTGACCTGCTCGTCGGTATCGAGGGACTCGTCAGTATCGCATTCACCATGGCTTCGATATGGGGTATCCGTTCACTCGGACAGAAGAATCCCTCCGCAACCATCGGACTACTCGTAGGTCTCGTTGTTGCAGTAATTCTATACGGTGTCGGGACAGTCAACTACGGGACAGGAATGCGCCACCGGCAAATGTTCCTCTGGGTCATCTTCCTCTTTGGCGGAATCGGAATCAGTGAGCACGTGAAGTTCGTGTGGCCGTTCCGTTGGGGCAAAGATTCGTTCATGGAATCCGATCCTAACCGATCCAGCTCAGACTAGTCTGGTTTGATCCTGCCAACACTCCACGAATATCCCGTGAATGCTCAACACTCTCTGTGCTTCTTCCTTCCCATCTCAAAAAATGCCGTATCGCTTGCCCACCTGCTCTCCAATTCCCGATATTCCACTCTGAATTACGTCAGCGATAGCAAAACTGATTACTGTGTCTCCTCTGTGAACAGGTAACTCTATCATGTGTGGAATTGCGGGTTTGTACTCTCGTTCTACATCTCCAAGTGAGCAGTCTCTCCGGCAGATGAACAACTGTCTCGTCCACCGTGGCCCTGATGAGGCAGGAATCCACGTAGATAGTCCTGTCGGCCTTGCTCATCGCCGCCTCAGTATCGTCGGCCTCGATACCGGCAGGCAACCGATCTTTAACGAGGACGACACCGTCGCCGTCATTTTCAACGGTGAGATATACAACTACGAATCACTTCGCACGAATCTCCAAGATCAAGGTCACCAGTTCACTACGGAGACCGATACAGAGGTCCTCGTCCATCTCTACGAGGAACAGGGAGACTCGTTCATCGAAGAGCTAGACGGGATGTTCGCGTTCGCGCTGTGGGATAGGTCACGAGAGCGATTACTTCTCGCTCGAGATCAGATGGGAATCAAACCCCTCTACCTCGGCGTCGAACCGAACGGAAGGGTCGCTTTTGCCTCGGAACTCTCTGCGCTGTTCCCCTTGGATTTTGATTTCGGAGGGTTAGATGAACAGGCGGTTGCGGAGTATTTCTCGTATGGGTACATTCCCGCGCCGCGGTCAGTGTTCCAGCACGTATCGAAACTTCAGCCCGGCCACTTGGCTGTCGTTTCAGACGGAGAAGTAGAGCGGAAACAGTTCTATAGCCCAAATATAGAGTCCATCGATCGAGACCTCGAGACGGCTGCAAAACAACTCCGCAGCCGAGTGGAACAGGCTGTAGAGGAACGACTACAGGCCGACGTACCACTCGGTGCGTTCTTGAGTGGAGGGATCGATTCGAGTGTTATCACGGGGATCTTATCCCAGATCCGTGAGGAGCCAGTAAGTACGTTTAGCGTCGGCTTCCACGAATCTCAGTTTGACGAAACATGGGCTGCACAGGAGGTTGCGACGTACCACGACACGGATCATCACGAGTACAAGGTCTCGCCATCGGACGTCCGTGATGTGATCGAGACCGTCATCCCGTCGCTGGGTGAGCCGTTTGCTGACTCGTCTATTTTGCCGACGTACATCGTCTCACAGAAGACTCGAGAGGAGATGACTGTCGCACTTTCGGGTGATGGGGCGGATGAGCTCTTTGCCGGATACAACAAATACCGAGGAGAATTCTACTCGAAGTACTACCGGATTCTCCCACGTTCTGTTCGCCGTAAGGTAGTCACACCAGTTATGAATCATCTGCCTGCGTCACGGGGAACGAAGACAGGTAACGCGATTCGGAAAGCACAGAAATTCATTCGTGGTGGTGAATCGGACCGAGCAGAACGCCAGTATCAATGGATGACGCTTACGACGCCACGGAGTTCTCCGGCAATAGATGGGGTTGACGTTCAGGATTGTGGCGTGAACCGAGTTGCAGAGGCTCAGCAAGATGCGGTTGCGAACCTTCCGGATGACCGAAGCGACGACCTCGCCGTTATGCAGATGACGGATGCTCGATTCGCGCTTCCCGACGGCATCCTTTCCAAGGTCGATCGGGCGAGTATGCTGAACTCCCTCGAGGTTCGCGTTCCGTTCCTCGATACCGATGTCTTCGAGTTTGCGATGGGACTACCGACATCGCAGAAAATCACGCCGACGAAGCAGAAGGTCGTCCTGAAAGAGGCGTTCGATGATATTCTCCCGGAGAAGATCCTACAACGCGGGAAACAGGGGTTCGAGGTCCCGATTGGAGAGTGGTTCAAAGACGAACTCGAAGATGAATTCACCGAGACGATCATGAGGTCGGAAACGGACGTGATTAACACGGAGTTCGTCTGGAAACTCTATCGCGAACACGTTGACGGCACGAGAGATCACGCGTACTTCCTCTGGGCGGTGTATGTTTTCCTTCGATGGCACAATCGAATGCGCGAACGAGGGATCCTCTAAATACGGCGAAACGCTGCCTATTCTCCGATTAACTCCTGATATACCCCGTCCAACTGCCCAACCATCGCCTCAGCCGAAAATTCCTCCACTCGCTCCAGGCCCCGCTCTCCCATCCGTTCCCGTAACTCCGAATCCCTCAACAAATCCCCCACCCCCTCACGCACCGCTGCAGCATCACCAGTCGGAACCAGGTATCCGTTCTCCCCATCAAGAACCTGCTCCGGAATCCCCGCGATATCGGTCGCAACCACGGGTAGCCCACTCGCCATCGCCTCGGTGATCACCCGTGGCGTCCCCTCGCGGAACGACGGCAACACGAGCACGTCACTCGCTGCGAGAATGCGCGGCACGTCGTCCCGGTACCCGGTCAGGAACACGCGATCCGACAGCCCCCGTTCCTCGATCTCCGAACCCAACGAGCCGTACAGCGGGCCATCGCCGACGATGCACACCGAGCCCTCGAAATCGCCCATCGACTCAACAGCGTCCAGCAACACGCCGTGGCCCTTTCCCTCTGCAAGCCGCCCGACCATCACCACACGCGGGCGCTCGCCCGGTAGGTCATCGGCTGGTGTCGCGTCTGCGAACGCATCCAAGTCCACCCCGCTGTAGACTGTCGTGTACTGTCCCGACCTCCCGATCCCCTCCTCCAAATACTCCTCGGCAATCACGTCGGCGTTCGTCGCGATGGTGTCGGTATACATCGCGGCCCGGCGCTCACACGCGAGTACGAATCGATTCAGCGTATCGTTTCGATCCTCAGTGAACGGGACGCCATGGACGGTGTGGACAACGTTCGGCACGCCAGCTAACGCGGCGGCGAAGCGTCCGATGATCCCCGCCTCCGTGCTGTGTGTGTGGACAATATCAAACTCCTCACGACGGAGGTACTGTGCCAGTGAGACGACCGCCGGGACTGCAGTCACGGGGTTATAGTGACGAATCAACGGGAATCGCTCCGTCTCGACCCCCCATTCGTTGAGCCGGTTTAGTGGTTCCAGGTCGTACTCGGCACCGTAGCCGACAGTGAACAGGTAGTCGTTCTTTAGTCCCTGTACGGTCGCCAATGTCTTGGCTTCTGCACCTCCCTTTATCAATCGCGTGATGAGATGGAAAACATGGGGTTGGCCCGTCATTGAACAGTCACACGTCTGGCGACGGTGCTTGTCAACTTAAGCCTCGTTCTCTTGACTGACTGCGTGATCTGATTTGAGTAACGACACGCTAAAACGGCTGAGGTGTGTCCACCAGATCAATGGCAGAAGTACGGACGCAAATGGGCATCATCGGCCTCGGCTACGTCGGCCTTCCGCTTGCCCTTGCGATGCACGACGCGGGCTACGACGTGGTCGGCGTTGACGTCGACGCTGACAAAGTTGAAACGCTTAGTAGCGGTAACTCGACCGTTGAAGATGTCACTGATGACGAAGTCGCGGCCGCAGTTGAGAGCGGCCTCACGTTCACTACTGATTACGACAACCTCAAGACCGTCGATGGCATCTCCATCTGCGTACCAACACCGCTTCGGAAGACTGATACGCCCGATCTCTCCTTTGTCCTCGACGCTGCTGAACGTCTCGCCTCTGTCGTCTCTGAGGGCTGCACAATCGTCCTCGAGAGTACTGTCTACCCGGGTGCAACTGAGGAGGCGCTCGCCGATGTTTTCGAAAAAAACGGAACCACTGTCGGGGAGGATCTCTTCCTTGCCTTCTCGCCGGAACGCATTGATCCCGGAAACAAGGAGTACGGTCCGACAGATATCCCCAAAGTTCTCGGCGGCGTCACTGACGAATGCGGCAACCGCGCACAGGCCCTCTACGAGCCCGTTTTTGATGAAGTCGTGCGCGTTGACTCTGCGACTGAGGCCGAGCTCGTCAAGCTCCTCGAGAATACGTTCCGCGCAGTCAACATCGGTCTCATCAACGAGCTCGCCCAGATCGCCCACGAACTTGATGTCGACATCTGGGACGCTATCAAGGCTGCCGAGACCAAGCCATTCGGATTTATGCCATTCTATCCTGGGCCTGGATTGGGTGGCCATTGTATCCCTATTGATCCGTTCTATCTTTCTTGGAAGGCCAACGAGAACGGTATCGATACTCGCTTCATCAACCTTGCGGACACGGTCAACCGGGAGATGCCCGAACACGTCGTTGATCGCATTGTTGAACTGCTCAACGATCGTGGTACTGCACTCTCAAAAGCTGAGGTTCTCGTGCTTGGTGCTGCGTACAAGCCCGATGTGTCTGACACCCGGGAATCCCCGGCTATCGACATTATCGACGAGCTCACCGACTGGAACGCTACTGTGGACTACCACGACCCCTACGTCCCCGAACTTGATGTCGGCGACACCACCTACGAATCCGTCCCACTCACTGACACTCGACTCAGTCGCACAGATTGCGTCGTGATTGTCACAGACCACTCTGTGTTCGATGTGGATTCTATCGTTGATGAGGCATCACTCGTCTTTGACGCTCGAAACGCTACTGACCACCGTGACGACGACCATATCGTCTTGCTTTGATTGCAACATAAGGTATTGACTACTTCAAATAGGACTAGACAGGATATATAAAATAGGTGGTAATATGGGGTCACTTTCGATATCTATGATCCAATAACACCTGTCCGAAACTCACCTCAACAGTTATCGACTATGTCTTTGGATTGTGTTCCATATCCGAAGACAGCTACAGTAGAGTTGGATGTCGGTTATGATAGTAGGGTGCGAATTACTATCTATAATCGGATGGATGCCAGTAGTATGAACAATCGCTGTCAACACCCGGAGTGCTACCCAGTGGAAGCCATGCAACGAATTCCTGGGAAGGGAAAATTCTGTCGGTATCACGCGCACAAGATACTCCACAAAGGAGACGCCTAAGCATACTACCTAACGCAAATTTCAACTAATTGCTTCGCTATCAACTACCTCATCGCCGCTATCACCAAACGCAGCCAGCATCACAGACACCACAAACACCCTCAAAGCCACTAGGATCTCTATCGACATATCTCGGTGACCACGACCACTGCCACCAGTACAATGACCATCGCGCAGGCCCCAGTTCGTCAAGCACGTAGCGGTGTCATCGCTCCTAACCAGTATCTGATTGCTCTCCGCAGTCGAAGTCGACAGACCCATTCCATATCATGAAAATCGTAACGTATGCCGACTGCACTTATCACCGGAGTTGCTGGATTCATCGGGTCAAATCTCGCTGACGAACTATTAAACCGCGGCTACGACGTCCGCGGCGTCGACAACCTCACCACTGGACGTGAACAGAACCTCGATGCACTCCACACTAACGACGACTTCACGTTCCATGAGGCGGATATCCGTGATGTCGATGCAATGGCTGAGGCCACTGACGGTGTCGATTACGTGTTCCACCAAGCCGCAATTCCCTCCGTCCCGCGGAGCGTTGATGATCCCGTTGCTACTACCGACGCCAACTGTACGGGGACAGCGAACGTTCTCAACGCGGCGCGCCACGCCGATGTCGATACCGTCGTCGTCGCTTCCTCCTCGTCAGTCTATGGCTCAACTGAACAACTCCCAAAGGTCGAGCACATGGAGTCCCTGCCTGAATCACCCTACGCACTCTCGAAGTACTATACAGAGAAACTCGCACTCCAGTTCAGACACTTTTACGATATCGATACGGCCGCACTCCGTTATTTCAACATCTTCGGGCCACGGCAGGATCCCAACGGCGACTACGCTGCTGTCATCCCGAAGTTCATCGACCTGATGCTTGACGGCGAGCGTCCGGTTATCTATGGCGATGGCGAACAGTCTCGTGACTTCACGTATATCGACAACGCCGTCCAAGCGAACATCCTTGCCGCTGAGGGGGACGCCACTGGCGAAGCATTCAACGTCGGTTGCGGCGGTCGAGTCACAGTCAACGAAGTTGTCGATACTCTTAATGATATCCTCAATACTGACATTGACCCAATCTACGATGACCCCCGGCCCGGCGATGTACGACACTCTCATGCTGACATCTCGAAAATTCAAGATGTGCTCGGCTACGAGCCCAAGGTCGGATTCGAAGAAGGACTCAAACAGACTATCCCCTACTACCGCGACTAAACAATACGTCTTCCGGAACCGTTTTGCTACTCTGTCAACCAATCACGATCAGCATGACCGGTGATCGCATCTATGGAACTCATTGACGACGACGGGAACCTTTTCGGTATCGTCAACGTCGTCGACACGCTGGTCGTTCTACTCGTACTCGCAGTCGTCGTCGCTGGCGTAGCGTTCGTCCTCCAGCCTGAGCCAGAGGGGCCGGATATCGGAACGACCCATGTCACTCTTGATCTGGGTACACAGCCAGATTACCTCATCGATGCGATCAATGAGGGCGACACGTACAATCCGACCGAGCAAAGCCAGATCACCATTACTGATGTCCACATCACACCACAGGAAAACCAAACTCAAGTCATCATCCGGGCCGAGCTCCGTGGTCCCGCCAGCCGCGGGGGCATTGAGTATGCGAACGCGCCTCCACGGCTTGGTCGTACACTCGATATTGCCACGTCGACCTACCAGATCGACGGCCGCATCAGGGCAGTCGGTAGAGGTGACTCACTCTCCACCAAGCAGACGAACGTCGTCCTCAGCGACACCATGTCGGCCGCTAACGCTGAGGAAGTAACCAAAGGCGACGAGATTCGCCTTGGTGGACGCACTGTCGCTGCCATCGAGAATGTCACCGTCTACGCAACTGCCGATCCGAATCAACGGCGTGTCGTTGTCGGAGCCACCCTAGAGACGTACATGCACTCCGGCGGATCTCGCTTTGGCAACACGCCTGTCAGGTCCGGGCAGACGGTGACACTCTCCACTGATATGTATACTTTCAACGGCCAGATTGAGCGTGTCGGGACGCTCGAATCTCGCGGCTCGGCCACTAAACAGACGGTAACACTCCAGCTGTACGATGTCCGTGATAACTTTGCCGATGCCATCCAGCCTGGCATGACTGAGCGCTCGGGGGGCGAGACGGTCGCTCGCATCATTGATGTCGAGACCGAACCCTCGATCATTATCGCAACTGCCGAAAACGGGAGCGTCAATGTCGTCGATCATCCGTACAACCGGACGGTGACTATCACGGCTGACCTCCGGCTCCGTCAGACGACTACCGGCCTCATGTTCAAGGGTCAGTCTCTCCGTCAGGGCTCAACGGTCGTTATCGATCTCGGAACGATCATAGTTGAAGCGACGGTAGTCAATATCGGCGGCTAATCGGTGTTCACAAGAGCAGTATCGAAATCGACATACTGCTTCTACTGTACTATGTGAATAGATGTCGGCCAAGAGTTCGTTGGTGCTCAAGATATTGGTTGCCTACACCGAACGAATGAGCCGTGCAGTCGATAGATCCCGGCTCATGAATCTCGTTGAATTGGCTGCCAACAGGACCACGAAGATAGTCCGAAATTCTTGGATCTATAACTGGCTGACTGCCGAACCGGAGCCCGAGATCATCGTTATTGACCTCCGTGAGACTCGTACTGTTGGCCCGGTCATCGCTCTCCTTGACCTGGTGATCGAGATGCTGGTACCGTGGTACCGTCAATCGGCGCTCAAGCGTGGCATCAATAGTGTCATTACGCTCGGTGAACGCGCTGCCGAGACACGTGTAGGCAAACTCGTCATCGCACTATTTGAACCACCTGAGCTCCCAGAGGAACGGAGTGGATCGCAGGACAAATATCGATGACACGTAGCAAGCGGAAGTCATCCTTTCGTGGGAAAAGAGAATATTACGCACTTGCAGGTATGTCCCGAAGGCCTATGCGCGATACTGAGCATTAGTGTGTATGAAAGCAGTCGTACTCGCAGCAGGGAAGGGGCGTCGATTGTGGCCACTCACAGAGATCCGGCCGAAGCCCATGCTCCCGGTTGCGAATAGACCAATTCTCGAACACGTTCTCGAGGCCCTCACTCAGACGGATATTACTGAGGCACTCTTGATCGTCGGCTCAAATCGGGACCGTATTCAGAGTTACTTTGGGGATAGCTATCGTGACCTCAGTATCTCCTATATCGTTCAGGAGCCACAGCTCGGGACGGGACACGCCTTATTGCAGGCTGAATCATCGGTAGGTGATTCATTTGTGGCGTTGAATGGAGACCGACTCATCAAGCCCGGTCTCATTGATGCAGTTATCGAACGACACGAAACGACTGCCGAACCCACTATGGCGATTACGCGGACTGAACGCCCAAGCCGATACGGTGTTGTCGAACTTACTGGCCAGACCGTGACGGGTCTGACGGAACGTCCTCACTCTGACCATACAACATCTAATTACGTCAACGCCGGTGTCTATGCATTTAGTCCCGAAGTCTTTGCTGCAATACGCCGGCTTGATACGCATGGCGAACAAGCATTGACAGATGCGTTGGGGACATTCATTGAGGAGCAGCGACTGGAAGCAGTTCGGTATCAAGGACGGTGGTTAGATGTCTCAGAACCGTGGGATTTGCTTACTGTTAACCAAACGCTGCTTGATACACAAGGCAAGTCAGTAACGGACCCAGAAACGGCTACTATCGATGAATCTGCTGTTGTGAGAGCGGCAACAGCGATTGGTGATAATGCTGTGATTTATCCACAGACCACCGTGCTTCGCGGGGTAAGTATCGGTAACAATGTCACTGTCGGTGCTGGTGTCACCCTGGAACGAGCGGTGCTCTTGGATGACGTCACAATCGAACATGGGGCGGTCGTGACTGACTGTATCGTTGGTGCAAACACGAGTATCGGGCCTAATACCACGGTTGAAGGTGGATGTACTGATCTTGTGCTTGAAGACAGGGTCTACCGCGATGTCACACTCGGTGGGCTTATAGGCGACAATGTTACAATTGGGGGTAACGTGACCGTCCGACCGGGCACGATTGTCGGAAACGATGCGACAATCGATAGCGGGACGTCCGTTGTCGGACGGATTGACGACAGCAGTCACGTCCAAGGGGGATAATACGTATGTGTGGGATTATCGGCTATATCGGGCCGGATGACACGGGGCGTATGGTACATGAGGGACTCAAAAATCTCGAATACCGGGGCTATGACTCCGCTGGGATCGCTCTTGCTGGAGGAACTCTTACGCTTGCCAAAACGGCTGGCCAAGTGGATGCACTTACTGCTCCCCATGCGAATGACGCAACGATCGGGATTGGACACACGCGCTGGAGCACTCATGGTGAGCCCACGCAAACGAACGCCCATCCGCATACGGACTGTACTGGTGAGGTCGCGGTTGTACATAATGGCATTATCGACAACTATGAAGCTCTCAAGGCGGAGCTGAGTGACCAGCACGTCTTCCAAAGTGAGACCGATACCGAGGTAATCCCACATCTTATCGAGTCCCACTTGGAGGCTGGTATCTCGTTGTTGAGTGCCGTCCAACGGACCACCGACCAGTTGGAAGGGAGTTACGCGATTGCTGCTGTCGTAGCGGGGCAGGATGAAATTGTTGTCGCTCGAGAGGATAGCCCACTGCTCCTGGGCCATGGTGAAGATGCGACGTTCATCGGTAGCGACGCCACGGCATTTATCGAGCATACGAATCGTGTGACCTACTTAGAATCGGGCGATATTGCTCGGATCACCCCTGACACAATCACAATCTACAATGACGGCGAGCAGGTTGAGCGAGAAACGGAAACTCTAGAGTGGGATGCCGAAGCAGCTGGCAAGAGTGGCTACGAGCACTATATGCTCAAAGAGATTCACGAACAGCCACGGGCGCTCAGACAGGCGATCTCGGGGCGTATCGATGACTTTGCACCTGCCGTTGATCTCGATATCGATCTGCCCGATGAGTACTTGCAATCAATCGAAGAGATTCAAATCGTTGCCTGTGGGACCTCATATCATGCTGGGCTCTACGCCAAAGAGCTCCTAGAGACGCATGCTGGAGTCCGCGTGACGGTACACATCGCAAGTGAATACACGTTCAACGGGGGTCGCGATCCGTGGCGAACCCTTGTCCTTGCCATCACGCAAAGTGGGGAAACTGCAGATACACTCTCTGCACTTCGAGCTGCCGCACACGAAGGCGCACAAACACTCGCACTCACGAACACGCTTGGGAGTACTGTCACGCGTGATGCTGATGATACGGTCTTTATTCGCGCCGGCCCCGAGATCGGTGTCGCTGCAACCAAGACCTTTGTCTCGCAAGTTGCCACCACCGTACTGCTAACTGTCCATATCGGCCAGCTCCGGGATGTGCTCAATTCACAAACTGCGGCCGATCTCCTTGGGAGTCTTCGTACCCTTCCTGGGGCCGTCCAGCAGGTCCTTGATCAGGAAGCCACGATGAAGCAGGCGGCAGCGACCTACGCTGACAGTGATGCGTTTTTCTACATTGGACGTAGCGCGGCGTACCCAGTGGCCCTTGAGAGTGCCCTCAAACTCAAAGAGATCTCCTACGACCACGCCGAGGGCTTTGCCGCGGGCGAACTCAAGCATGGACCACTTGCGCTTGTCACTCCAGAGACGCCAGTGCTTGCGATCCTTACGAATAATGCTGCCGCCGAGAAGACTGTTCACAACGTCAAGGAGGTCGAATCCCGCGGAGCGCCAGTGCTCGGTGTAACGAGTGATGACCAACTGACGGATGATCTTAACACGACCTTCGAAATTCCGGAGTGTGGCCTACTTGAACCACTTGTCGCCAACGTCGCCCTCCAACTGTTTGCCTATCACGTCGCCAACGAGAAAGGCCGCCCGATCGATAAACCTCGGAATCTCGCCAAAAGTGTGACTGTCGAGTGAGAAATACACCTACTGTTTCTATATCGGTGGATTAGTGGCGGCACTAACTCCTCAGCTCACCCCGTGATTTGTCGATGTAAGGACTTTCGAGGTGTCCAAACTGACTCATACGGTTCTGAATAGTTATCTACCGGAGTGATGCTGCCGAGCAAAGCGATTAATTCCATTCCCACTGTATGTGAGAATGTGCCGACGATTGATTCGAAGGGGCGGATCATCCTTCCACAGCGGATCCGGGAACGACTCTGTCTCGAACCTGGCACCGAAGTGACGGTTCGGACTGAGGACGGGAAAGTGATCGTTGAACCGGAGGCCGACCCACAGAGGGTACTCGATCGGTTGGAAACGCTCGTTGTGGAGACTGCCCCAACGAACGACGCCTCGACATCACTCAACGCTGATATCGATCCGATCGCACAGCGACATCGAGACGCCGTTCGACGCGGTGCAGAGCAGGACACCGACCCGTGATACTTCTTCCGTATCCGTTTAATGGTGGTGTGAGCGCACTCGCTCACATGGATACGTTCATCAGACCTCGCTTGACTACGTCGGAGCGGGGATCATGGGTGTGATAATTGCTGTCATTCTGTATCCTGTAGTGTTCGGTGTCTACACTATTTGACGACGTACCACGGCCCGTCGAACTGTGAAGTTTGCAGATGGTTTGGACAGGGGGATTCCGTATCATCGGGACTGGGATTAAGCGACTATCCAGTAAAGAGTCATTACTGTCCGTACATCGCTGATATCAGGTCGGGGTATTTCTTGATTTAGTGGCCCCTACTGCAGAGGAAGTATTGTCTCACACCCCACTGTGTCGAATGTTCTCATCTGTTCGTCACCTCTCAAGCAGTATCTTGTTATCAAATGTTCATAGCGACTATTCAGATCAATCTCTCACCATTCCACTATGTCGAGTGTTTATTTCAGAGGTTGTCGAGTCCTGTCTGACACCCCACCGTGTCGAGTGTTCCAGATAAATTCCTACCAGCGAAGCGAACTACCGTAATGCTCAGTTACTGCCTATTTATTCCAATGATTGGGTTAATTTTATGACACACCGTGGTAGTGTCAGTCCCTCAAAGTCACTGACGACCTTGGCGACAAGATCAAGATCAACGGCAAATTCATATTCATAGTATTGACCACCCGAACGGCCTTCATTTCGAGAGCGACGGTCAAGAATGCCAAGCATTGCAAGATCGGCAAGGTGATCGTGCATGCGACGTCGAACTAGGGGGTCAATGTCTGATTGCTCGGCAATAGTCCGATATTGTGGGTAAATATCCCGCACACGAAAGGGATCCCCTGACTCAAGCGCCAATTGTAGGACTGCCACGAGAGAGAGATGCCCGTGTCGGGTTAGTTCACGCATGCCGTGTTCGATTTGGCTCCGCTCAATTTTGTTCCGAGCGTCGTGGACATCGTCTTTGGTGATTTGATCACGGGCCACCGATCGTGCGAGTTCACCGGCTTGGTACAGCAAGTCGAGCGCCTGTCTCGCACTTCCGGTGTCCTGGGCGGCGATTGCAGCACATAGTGCGAGTACGCCCGGTTCAGTGGCATCTTCAAAGAGGGCACCCTCCGCGCGACGCTCAAGAATTGCTTCTAATTCGGGCGCATTGTACGGTGAGAAATGGATCTCTTCTTCACAGAGGGTATCTTTCACTTTTGGCGAGAGATTGTCTCGAAAACCGAAATCGTTGCTAATCCCGATTACGCCGGGTTTCGTTTCTGTCAGGTAGTCGTTTGAGCGTGCTCGCGGAATTTCATACAGAATCTCATCATCGGTCCCGATATGATCAATCTCATCAAGAACGATCAAGACTGTTCCCCCGACTGTATCGAGTTCATCATATAAGAGATCAAAGACACGCTGCTGTGGATAGCCAGTTGTACTGATTTGATCGTCGGGTGATCGGAGGGTATTGACGAGGTTGACTGCTACTTGGTATGATGAGGAGAGATTCGTACAGTTCAGCCAAAATACCGAGAGTGATACATCGTCGTATTGGCTTGAGTCTTGTTGTAGTTGTTTGAGCAAATATCGTGAGACTGCTGTCTTCCCAACACCTGTCTTCCCATACAAGAAAATATTCCGTGGCTGTGCGCCGTTAATTACTGGTTGGAGAGCGGTTTTGTACGCATTCAATTCCGACTCCCGAGCCGTGATTGAGCTCGGTTGATAATCGTCCCGGAGCATATCCTCGTTACGGAAGATCTGGGTATCACGGGTAAACGTCGGCATCAGTCACGTGTAGCTCTTGATGCTTGGATAATAAAACCACTGCGTCGAATGCGTCAATTGAAATTATATCCTAATACCGTGAAAGACAAATATGCTGTATTGGACGGTATAGAATGTTCTATCTCACGACTGAGAAAGCATTAACATTCGACATAGTGGGGTGTGAGATGGCTCATGCAAAGATAAGATGACCCCCTGTCCATAGCGTAGTCAAAGAACATTCGACACAGTGGAGTGTGAGAGAATGGCTGATCTTCTCAGTTAGGTGTGCCTCTACGATCTCGGCACACGCGCCACAATTAGTAGATAACGGAGGGAAAAGATTTCGTGAACTCTGCATCTCAGTTCTCACGTGGATCGTCCACAAAAATATACAGGCCACGGATTAGGGTGTCATTTTCTTCAACTTGTTTAATCCAGCCGGCCGCAGTGAGTCGATTTATCGCTTCATTTACCCGTTGCCGAGGCAGGTTAAATCGCTCCGCTACTCGAGACGGTGTTGTATATCCCCATGGTTGATCCGCAGATGTTCTTCCCTCTTTCAGCACCTCTAAGACCCGCTCCTCGTGTTCGGATGGCTCGTGTTTCTCGTTGGTCATGCGTGAACCTACTTTGTGGCGTACTTAGTAGTTCGTCGTTCGTGTTTCCTTCCATCTCGAAGTTCTATTAGATGTTCTTCAGTAACGTTTATTAGTAACGAGTGTATGATATTGGATAAGAAGCGCGGGACTCGGCTACTGTAAGACATCTGGCCGGACGTGCGCCAACACGTCCGACCGCGCTTCGCCAACCAGACGAAGCATGAGAAACTCCGAACCACCCAATAAAGAACCTGTCGTACAGTCACTAACTCACGATACAGCCAGCCCGCAGCTACAGCGCTGTCCAGTCTGTGGGGTCGTTGGCCTTCCTGAACGGATTGCGATCCATTCTTGTCAGGACACAGCCGCTACTCACTCCCAGACTGGCGGATCCACTTCCAACCTCACTCATTCCAAATCACGCGCCACCCCAGATGCGTCGCTCCAGCGGTGCGCAGAGGTTCTCCAGCCCATCACTGAGGTCCGTACCACAGACATCTGTACCGACAATCCCCACGTCGACCACCCGATATTGGAAATCGTCGGGACCCCGGCCACTCACTACGTGCCTCCCCGTGTGCTCTCCATCCTCGCTACATATCACTGTGGACTCCGCGGGCTGCACACGCGCCAGGCTCCCCAGTCGTGGGTCCTTGAGGCAATCTCCCCGACGGCCGAGCCAGCTTCGACCAGTTCCACCACACTCCCGTCCCGCTAACCACCACCCACTCCAATGTCACACCTTCCAGACGACGAGCGATCCACGGACGAATCGAGCTTCACCGTCGAGACTGGCGTCACACGCCAACTCGAAGACGAATACTCACGCGCTACTCTTGAGGTCACTCCCAAAGCTACAGCTGACCGGACGCTCCTGATCGGATTTGGAGGTCACTGGGGGCTGACCACCACGGAACTCACCCCGACCCAGGCCCGTGACCTCGCTCGAGCGCTCGAACGGGTGGCCAACCACCTTGAGACACCGCCCGACGACCCAGCAGCCACGTCCCCCGCAACCAACGAGACGACCACTGATTCACACGACTCTAGTCTCCTATCACACACCGAAGCCGACCAACAGGAGGCCACTAACGATGAGTGACCAGAGTGATGAGGAAGTTGATGAGACGGAGCTGGATCCCCATGATCCCCCACGTGAAATCACCCATGGACGTGGTCCAGGACAAGGTGCGTGGCTAGAGCGCCAACTCAAAAAGGCTCTTGAAGAGTGGGGCTATGGTGCGGCCCGCCGCGAACCCGTCGTTGCACTCACTGCCGATGTCGTTGCCTGTCGTGGAGACCACCGCGATGAGCCGGCCGATTATCTGGTTGCCGAATGCAAAGATTGGGAAAGTCGCTCCATCGACGAGTCGGTCATCATCCGACTTTGCCTGCTTGCCTTCTTGGGGCGAGCAATGCCAGTACTCTGTCACACCACCCGACTGACGGATCGTGCTTGGCGGCTCGCTCAAGCCTTCGATGTCCGACTGCTCACGCTCCGAGATCTTGAGAGAGACGAACTCCCGCCGTTGACCTGCGAGCGGCCACCGGAGGACGCCGATGTCCACCGGACCTCCGTTAACCCATGGTCGCTCCGAACCACGCCACCGGTCCCACTCCTACGGATGCAGGCCGGGCAGCCGGTCGATATCGAAACCCCGGTGTTCTTCCCCAACACGAGCGCGCCATGTTACGTGCCAGATCGCACAGGTCACGAGGACTACACTGACACGCACTTGGATCGGCTTGAGCGCCGCGAACACCACAGACGGAACGCCCAAGGCGACGAGTAGTGACCTCCACCCCCGCGTTCACGCGGATAAATCCTGAGTGTTAGATATCATATACTGAACTGGCGAAATACGTCTTCAACTCCGATCCAGGATCTTATTACTCTCTACGCCATCTTCTTCAGAGCTTTCAACAGCGTATCTGATACTCACAGAGTGTGAGCTGTCGCGAGCGATATTACTACGTTAATTTGGTTTCGGGGATTCCGCTCTGTCCTCGTCGATGAACCAGAATTCCGCTGCCAGTACTCGATTACACCCTACATACGGCCTCACTCCAGTAGCGAAATCGCCACCGTCACTCCGACACCAGCCACGCCGGAACGATTCTCGTGAGCACGACCATCCCCGTCAGTTCGACGAGCGTCTGCGTGACGACGATGGCGGGAACCAGCTCGTAGCCCGCCGGAAGCGCCAGCGCCAACGGGAGGACGACCAGCGAGTTCCGGGTGACGGAGGTGAACACGAGTGCGCGACTCTCGCCGACGTCCATCTCGAACAGTCCGGCCACCAGCCGACCGAGTAGGGGCATCACGAGGAGGAACAAGACATAGACCGGGACGACGACGGCAATCTGCGCTAGCGAGTCGTGGACCCGCGGGAGCTGCGAGGCGATGACGACGAACAGCGTCGCGCCCATCATCGGCACGGGGAGCCACGCCATCGTCTCCTGCCACGCGGCGGCTTTCGAGGACCGTTTTGCGCCCACCTCGGTCAGCCACGCGGCGCTCAGGGGAAGGACGATGAGTCGCAGGAAAGCGTCGATAAAGGGCCCGGCGTCGATAGCCTCGGCCACCGCCGGGCCGACGAAGAGCCAGAGGTAGACGGGCAACAGGAGGAGTTGGACGAGCATCAGCGCCGGCGTCGTCGCGGTAATCTGCTCGGCGTCGCCGCCCGCCAGTTCCGTGAACGTGATGACGTAGTCGATACACGGCGTCAGGAGCACCAGACACACGCCGACGAGGACGACTGGGTCCGCGGGAAGCAGGTGCAGGAGTCCCCATACGACGACCGGAACGACGAGGAAGTTCGTGCCGAGCGCCGCCGCCATGAAGCGCCCGTTCGCGAACGCGCGGCGGAGGCGAACGAACGGGATTTCGAGGAAGGTCACGTACAGCAACACGGCCAGGACGGGGTCGATGAAGCGCTCGATGACCGGGGCCGCCTCCGGACGACCGACGCCGACGCCAATCGCCAACGCGACGGCGACTGCGTAGACGGCGACCTGATGGCGCTGGAGCCAGCCGTTCGTGATCATCTACCGTCCCGACGGGACTGATAGATAAACTACCTTGGGCTCTACGAATGGGGCTGGAACACGTCGATATTGATATGCAGCTGAATGTATGTGATTATCAACAAGTTATTTAGTGTCTCACATTGACCTATTATGTGTATAAATGACAAATATCACATTCGAGCTGTTCGAGGACGCGGCGGACGAGTGGCGGTGGCGAGCACGGCATCAGAATGGCGAAATCGTCGCTGACGGGGGCGAGGGGTACGCGTCGAAGTCGGGTGCGCGCGAGGCCATCACCCGACTGCAAGCGTACGCTCCCGACGCGGACGTCTTGGAAGTCGGCAAGGCGGCGTTCGAGGTGTATCGGGACAAGGGCGGCGAGTATCGCTGGCGACTCGTCCACCGGAACGGCAACATCCTCGCCGACAGCGGTGAGGGGTACGCCGAGAAGAGCGGCGCTCGGCAGGCGGTAACGCGACTCAAATCGAACGCTGCCGACGGCGACATAGCGGAGTAGGAACCGATGTCATCCAACACAAATCAACTGACAGCGTGGTATCGAGAGCATATCGGCCGACCGACCAACGGAGGTGAGGTGACCGGCTACTGGATATTCGTCGTCGGCGTCGTCGCGGGTACGCTCGGCATCTTCCTGAGCCTCGGTGCCGCGCCCGCGAGCGCGGGTCGCCAGATGGCGATTCTCCTCGGCGCGGGTGGGCTCGTCCTCATCCTCGCTGGACCGATCATTCGACTGCCGCTCAGGCGGGCGGCGACGCTGCTTACGTACCTCGGCGTCGCCATCAGCGCACTCGCGCTCGTTTGGTTCCTCGTCGCCTTCCCCGACAACTGGAGTCGGGCGACGGGGAATCGGAGTATAATTGGCCTCTACGGGTTCGGCGTGCTGATAATCGCCATCGCTGGCATCGTCGTCCCTATCTTGACACAGTCGGCAGACGCCGAAGCGGACGAACGCGCCGCTGAGGCCGCCGAGCGGGCCGAACGAGAGCGAGAGCGTGCCGCGACGGAGGAGCGCCACGCGTCCGAACTCGAGACGGTGCGCGCGGCGCTCGCGAACGCCAAAGCCGACGAAGCCGACCTCGCTGCGGAACTCCGCGGACTCCACGAGAGTCAGGGTCGCTTCGAACTCTACGAGGACAAGGGCGGCGAGTACCGCTGGCGGCTTCGCCACCGCAACGGGAACGCCATCGCTTCCAGCGGCGAGGGCTACACGCGCAGGCACAACGCCCACAAGGGGATGCAGAGCGTCCGGCGCAACGCCCTCGGCGCCACCGTCGTCGACCTCGACGCGGAGGCCGATATCCCGGCCGAGGACGACGAGTTCGAACCCGTCGAGGAACACGAGAGCAACGCCACGGTCGAAGTCTACGAGGACCAAGGCGGCGAGTACCGCTGGCGACTCGTCCACGACAACGGCAACCTCCTCGCGGACTCCGGCGAGGGCTACAGCACGAAGTCGAACGCGCGACGCGCGCTTCGGAGCGTGCAGCTGACCGTCGGCCCCGCCGACTACCTCTGGTTCGACCCGGCCGGCTTCGAGACGTACCGCGACAAGGGCGGCGAGTACCGCTGGCGACTCGTCGCGCGCAACGGCCAGATTATCGCCACCTCGGGCGAGGGCTTCGCCACCCACGGCAACGCCCGTCGCGCGGTTCGTGGGCTTCGCGACGGCCTCGACGACTTCGAGAGCGAAGTCTACGAGGACGCACGCGACGAGTACCGCTGGCGGCTCCGCGCTTCGAACGGCGAACTCGTCGCCGGGAGCGGCGAGGGCTACACGCGACAGGACGACGCCGAGGACGCCCTCGAACGCGTCAACGAACTCGTCCCCGAGGCGGACACGCTCGAAATCGGGCTGGCGGCGTTCGAAATCTTTGAGGACGAGGCCGGCGAACACCGGTGGCGGCTCCGCCACCGCAACGGCAACATCCTCGCCGACAGCGGCGAGGGCTACACGGACCGCAGTAGCGTCCGCGACGCCATCGAGAGCGTCAAGCGGAACGCGCCGAACGCGGCCGCCGAGTAACCGGTCGCGCCGCTCTTTTCGATTCCTGAGAAAGTGACCGCTGCACCCCGCTCGGTACCCGGCCCGCGAGCGTGTGAACGGAGCCCCGGCTACGCATCGCCGAAGGCGGCGCCGTGGGGGAACGGCGCCGAGCACCGAGGTGCCAGTGGGGTGTGCCGGGCGCGCGGGTGGGGAGGATGGGAACTGAAGCCGGTAGTGCGCGCCCGGTCCAACACTTACTAGCCCCTGACTTAAACATGCGTCAGACAAGGGTCTGCCGTCGAGCGATCAGGGTCGTCGACAAGGCTCTTTGTGTCCCCGAACCGAGAGGTGGGTATGACGTGGGCCGACCTCTTCGCGCGCGCCGACTGCTACGACAGCACTGAGGCGGACGTGACAGACGCACTCGACCAGCACCGAGCCGATGCCGACTGAGCCGTCGCCCGCCCGCGTGACCGCGGACGCCGACGTTCTCGTGGCGGACCTCCTCATCGGCGGCGCCTCGCGGGCCGCGCTCGACCACGTCCGCGAGCACTCGTGGATGACTCTCGTCGCCAGCACGCCGTTGCTCGACGACGCCGCCGCCGTCGTCCGAACGCTCGCGGACGACGAGCTGGCGCAGGCGTGGCGCGACCGAATCGAACCCGAGTGCGAACTCGTCTCGCATCCGGCCGAGGACCACCCGGCGCTCGCGTCGGCCTACCGCGGCGGCGCGATGCATCTCCTGACGCTCGACGAGTCGCTCCAGTCGGCGTCGGCGGGCGCGGCCCTCCGGGGCAGAGTCGAGACCAGTCCTCGCCATCCCAGCGCGTTCGACACGCTGTTCGACGCCGAGAGTCTGTATCGAGAGGTCGTCGGTGGAGAGTATCCGGGCCCGGACCGCGACCCGCGGGCGTGACTTCGCTACAGGCCGCCCAGTCGCCCGCCGAACTGCCAGTACGTCACCGCCGGCGACAGCGCCAGCAAGACGCCGAGTCCGACCGTCGTCCCTGCCGTCCGCCAGTCAAGCGCCGTGCCGAGCGTCCGGTATCGCCACGACTGGAGGGACACGAACGCCCCGCCGATCAGTAGGCCGCCGACGGCGGCGCCGGAGGGCACCACGAAGCCACTCGGAAGCGGGAGCCCCGCCAGTTCCGCCCCGACGAGCACGCTTCCAACGCACGCGGACGCGAGGCCGTAGCCGAAGCCGACAGCGACGTGGTGGACGGCGACGCCAGTTCTGGACGTGTCGCCAACGGCCGCCTCGGGCGAGGCGTAGCCGGCGCTGTCAAGCCACACGAGTGGGAGCGTCCCGACAGCGACGACTACCGCGTACGGGGCGCCGTTGGCGACGGCGAGGATGGAGAGTGCCACCGCGATGAGGTACGCCTCGGCGAGCGATAGGGGGCCCGCCGCGACTGCGGGGACGACGAGTAGGGCCGTCGCCGCGAGGGCGAACACGAACAGGGGGACCGACAGGGGTGCCGACCGCTCCGCGAGTCGGTGGAGGGGCATACGTAGCCGTTGTCACAGCGACTGCAAGTGCCTTTGGCCGCTATCGCGTCGCGTACCACTCGGCGAACTGTTCGAGCGCCCGGCCGCGGTGGGAGACGGCGTTTTTCTCGGCGGCGCTCATCTCCGCGAACGTCGTCCCGTCGTGTTCGAAGACCGGGTCGTAGCCGAAGCCGCCGTCGCCGCGCGGTTCGACGATGCGGCCTCTGACGACGCCGCTGAACAGTTTGACGGGGAGGGCGTCGTCTTGCTCCTCCCGGTCGTCGGTCGCCGCGGCGGCGGCGCGGTCCGCACGGTCGACCGGGTCGGGACTGGCGTCGAAGGCGTCGCCGTCGCAGTACGCGAGCACGCAGCGGAACTCGGCGCGGGCGGGGTCGGCGGCGTCGCGGGCGAGGTGGCCGACGCGTTCCATCCCCAACGTCTCCTCGGCGTAGGCGGAGTAGGGGCCGGGGAAGCCGTCGAGGGCGTCGACGAACAGGCCGGCGTCGTCGACGAGGGCGGGTTCGCCGGCGTGGCGGTAGGCCTCGCGGGCGCCGCGGGCGGCGATGGGTTCGAGGTCGGGCGCCTGAATCTCGGTGTAGTCGAAGTCGAGTTGTGACACCTCGCTGTCGAGGTAATCGCGGGCCTCGCGGACCTTCCCCGCGTTGGTCGTGACGTACCGGAGCATAGCGGGCGTGGGGTCGGTCGGGGCAAAGAGGCGTCGGTCCGGCGGCGATTTCCCGTCGTGTCACTCCTCGTCGGCAAACAGCAAGCTTATCACCGCCAGGGGGCGAAAATCCTCCAAGATTACTCTCAATGGCAACGGAAACACATCAGCAACCGGAGGTGAACATCGGTCTCGTTGGCCACGTCGATCACGGCAAGACGACGTTGGTGCAGGCCCTCAGCGGGTCGTGGACGGACCAGCACTCCGAGGAGATGAAACGCGGCATCTCCATCCGACTCGGGTACGCGGACGCGACGTTCCGTAAGTGCCCCGGGGTCGACGAACCGGAAGCGTTCACTGTCGACGAAACCTGTGCCGACGGGTCCGAGAGCGAACCGCTTCGGACGGTGTCCTTCGTCGACGCCCCGGGTCACGAGACGCTGATGGCGACGATGCTCGCGGGTGCGGCGCTCATGGACGGTGCGGTACTGGTCGTGAGCGCCACGGACCCGGTGCCGCAGGCTCAGACCGAAGAACACCTGATGGCCCTCGACATCGTCGGCGTCGAGAACATCGTCATCGCCCAGAACAAAATCGACCTCGTCGACCGCGAGCGGGCGATGGAGAACTACGAGGAAATCGAATCCTTCGTCGAGGGGACCGTCGCCGAGGACGCCCCCATCGTCCCGGTCAGCGCCCAGCAGGAAGTGAACATGGACCTCCTCATCGGCGCCATCGAGGAGGAGATTCCGACGCCGGACCGCGACGAGACGAAGCCGGCACAGATGTTCGCGGCCCGCAGTTTCGACATCAACCGTCCCGGCACGACGTGGGAGGATCTCAACGGCGGCGTCGTCGGCGGCAGTCTCGTCGACGGGACGCTCGAAGTCGGCGACGAAATCGAACTCCGTCCCGGCCGCGAAATCGACGAGGAGGGCCAGACCGAGTGGCGCCCGATTACGACCGAGGTTCGCTCGCTACAGGCGGGCGGCCAGACCGTCGACGTGGCTCGGCCCGGCGGCCTCCTCGGCGTCGGGACCGGTCTCGACCCCGCGCTCACGAAGGGTGACGCGCTGGCGGGACAGGTCGCGGGCGAGCCCGGAACGCTCCCGCCGACCTACGAGTCCTTCGAGATGGACGTGGAACTGCTCGACCGCGTTGTCGGCGAGGACGAGGAGGAAATCGAAGACATCTCGACGGGTGAGCCGCTGATGCTCACCATCGGCACCGCGACGACGGTCGGTGCCGTGACCAGCGCCCGGTCCGGCGAGTGTGAAGTATCGCTGAAGCGCCCGGTCTGTGCGGAAGCGGGCGCCCAAATCGCCATCAATCGCCGCGTCGGCGCGCGCTGGCGACTCATCGGCATCGGCACGCTCAAGTGACACGTGATTCGCCAGCTGTCGCCGTGGACACCAGCGCACTCATGATGCCGGTCGAGTGCGACGTTCGCGTGTTCGACGAACTCGACCGTCTGCTCGGTCTGAACGAGGTCGACCTCGTGACGCCGCGAGCGGTGCTCGCGGAGCTGGACCGTCTGGCGTCGGGTGCTGGCGAAGAAGCGACCGCGGCCAGCGTCGGTCGGGACCTGGCCGAGCGGTGTCGCGTGGTGGAGACGGACGCATCGTACGCCGACGACGCCCTCGTCGAACTCGCGGAGCGAGACGACTGCGCGTACGTCGTGACGAATGACCGCCCCTTGCGTGACCGCCTGCTCGAACGCGGCGTTCGGGTAATCGGTTTAAGGGGTCGGAACAAACTGAACATAACACAACCTTAGCATGTACAAACGGGTACGACTCAAAGACACGGTCGAAGTGCCGCCGCGGCACCTCGCCGACGTGACGCCCGAGCGGGTGAAGCGCCTGCTCCAGGACAAGCTCGAAGGACGAATGGACGAGGAGGTGGGCAGCATCGTGAGCGTGACTAACGTCCACGACATCGGCGACGGCGCCGTCTTGCCCAACCGCCCCGGGGTCTACTACGAGGCCGAATTCGACGCCATCACCTTCGATCCACAGATGCAGGAGGTCGTCGACGGGACGGTCGTCGAAGTCGTCGAGTTCGGGGCGTTCGTCGGGATCGGTCCCGTCGACGGCCTGCTCCACGTCTCACAGATCTCCGACGAATATCTCGCCTACGACGGCGAGAACCAGCAGCTCGCCTCGACGGAGACGAACCGCACCCTCGGCGTCGGTGACGAGATTCGGGTGCGTATCGTCACCAAGAGCATCGACGAGCGCAACCCCCGTGACAGCAAGATTGGGCTGACGGCCAAACAGCCCGGCCTCGGCAAGCACGGGTGGCTCGAAGCGGAGCGCCAAGAGCGCGAGGCACAGATGGAGGGTAACTGATGGCCGAGGACCGCCTCGCCTGCCGTGAGTGTCACTTCATCAACGACCCCGACACGCAGACCTGCGCCAGTTGCGGGTCGTCGAGTCTCACGGAGGACTGGGCGGGCTACGTCATCATTACCCACCCGGAACAGTCCGAAGTCGCCGAGGAGATGAACGTCTCCGAACCCGGCGGCTACGCGCTCAAGGTCCGCTGACCGTGCTCGAACTCCCCGACGACCTCCGGGGTGCGTTCAAGGAGCCGTTCGGCCCTCTTTTCACCGACGCCGAGCGCCTGCTCGACGCCGATGGCGCCGGCCGCCCACTCGTCGCCGTCGGCGACGTCGTCACCGCGCACCTCTACGCCACCGACCACCCGCCGGACGTGGCGCTCATCGACGGTCACACCGAGCGCGAACGCGTCGACGACTCGGTCGCGAAACGGCTGCCCGACCCAGATATCGAGGTGTCGAACCCGCCGGCGACGCTCTCCAGCGACCTCATCGACGCGCTGCTCGACGCACTCGACCGCGAGGCGCCGACGGTCATCGGCGTCGACGGCGAGGAGGACTTGGCGGCGCTGCCGGCCATCCTCGCGACGCCCCGCGGCGGCGCCGTCGTCTACGGCCAACCCGGCGAGGGGATGGTGCTCGTCCCCGTCACCGAGGAGACGCAGGCCCGCGCCCGTGACCTCCTCGGGCGAATGACCGGCGACACCGACGCCGTGCTTGCCCGTCTCGACACCCGCTAGAGCGCTGTCGCACGCTTCGTAATCCTTTTGTCCAGTTCGGGACCACGTATAGGTAACTGAACGATGGACATCGATATTATCGAGGAAGACGAGAACCCCATGTTGCACCGGACGGACGTTAGATTCCAGATTACGCACGAAGAGGAGACCCCCTCGCGGCTCTCCGTTCGTGACAGTCTCGCGGCCAAGCTCAACAAGGACTCTGCGGAAGTCGTCGTTCGCGAACTCGACACGAAGTTCGGGATGCGAAAGACCATCGGCTTCGCCAAGGTCTACGAGAGCCCCGACCACGCCCGCGACGTGGAGCAGGACCACATGCTCGACCGGAACAAGATTAGCCCGGACGGCGAGGAGGCCGACGAGGCCGACGCCGAAGCGGAAGAAGCGTAGACGTGACGCCGCCCGCTGACCACGCGGTGTCGTGTGGTCAGCTCGTGACCACCCGCGCACAGCGACTGCCATGACCGTCCGCGTGCTCGGCATCGAGGGCACCGCGTGGGCGGCCAGCGCCGCCGTCTTCGAGTACGACCCCGCGGACCCCGCGCCGCTCGACGCCAACCCACCCTTTATCGAAACCGACGCCTACCAGCCCGAGAGCGGCGGCATTCACCCGCGCGAGGCCGCCGAACACATGGGCGAGGCCATCCCCAAAGTCGTCGAGGCGGCTCTCGACGCCGCCGACGGCCCCATCGACGCCGTCGCCTTCTCCCGCGGCCCCGGACTCGGCCCCTGCTTGCGCATCGTCGGCACCGCGGCCCGCGCCCTCGCGGGGACGCTGGACGTGCCCCTCGTCGGCGTCAACCACATGGTCGCCCACCTCGAAATCGGGCGCCACGGCTCCGGCTTCGACGCGCCCGTCTGCCTGAACGCCAGCGGCGCCAACGCCCATCTCCTCGGCTTCCACGACGGCCGGTATCGTGTCCTCGGCGAGACGATGGACACCGGCGTCGGCAATGCTATCGACAAGTTCACCCGACACGTCGGCTGGTCTCACCCCGGCGGCCCCAAGGTGGAGGAGGCGGCGGCCGACGGCGAGTACGTCGACCTGCCCTACGTCGTCAAGGGGATGGACTTCTCTTTCTCCGGCCTGATGAGCGCCGCCAAAGACGAATACGACGCGGGGACACCCGTCGAGGACGTCTGCTTCTCGCTCCAGGAGACGATTTTCGCCATGCTGGCCGAGGTGGCCGAACGCGCCCTCTCGCTGACCGGCGCGGACGAGCTCGTCCTCGGCGGCGGCGTGGGGCAAAACGCCCGCCTGCGCGAGATGCTGGAATCGATGTGTGCCGAGCGCGGCGCCGAGTTCTACGCGCCCGACGCCCGCTACCTCCGAGACAACGCGGGGATGATAGCCGTCCTCGGCGCCAAGATGTTCGTCGCGGGCGAGCGACTCCCAATCGAGGACTCCGCCATCGACCCGAACTTCCGCCCCGACGAAGTCGACGTGACGTGGCGGACGGGCGAACCCACCGTCTCCTTCGACCCGTCAGCGGCGCCCGCCAGACGCGGCGCCGAGGCCGTCGTCAGCGTCGAACGCACCGCGGACGGGGCGCCGGACCGAATCGTCAAGCGCCGCGTCCCGAAGTCTTACCGTCACCCCGAACTCGACGCCCGCCTGCGCCGAGAGCGCACCGTCGCGGAGGCGCGACTCACCAGCGAGGCGCGGCGGCAGGGCGTGCCGACACCCGTCGTTCGCGACGTGGACGTGCCAGAGGCGACGCTCACCTTCGACGCCGTCGGCGACTGTGACCTCGGGGCGGCGCTCTCGCCCGAGACGGCGCGCACCGTCGGCGAGCATCTCGCGACGCTCCATCAGGCGGGCCTCGTCCACGGCGACCCCACGGTGCGGAACGTCCGCGTCGGCGAGCGCTGCTATCTCATCGACTTCGGCCTCGGCTACCACAGCGGGCACGTCGAGGACCACGCGATGGACTGTCACGTCTTCGGCGGGAGCGTCCGCGGGACGGTGTCGGCCGCGGACGCTGACGCCCTCCTCGACGCCTTCGAGGACGGCTACGCGGCGGTCGGCGACGAATCCGTCCTGACGCGACTGCGGAAAATCGAGGGTCGCGGGCGCTACACCTAGAGCGTCGCGTCGGCGACCAGTCTCGCCCACGCCGACCAGTAGCGTCGCCACGCGTCGACACACTGCTCGACGGCGGGAGCCTCGTCGCGAGAGCGTCGCCGTTCGTCGACGACGGCTTGGCACTCGGGACAGCGCAGTCGTCGACTGTTGCCGAGCGTTCGAACTGCCCAGTCGCCGTCGACTGGGCTGGCGTGGCCACACTCCGGACAGAACAGGGTCGCCTTGCGCGGGCGGGCGTCGACGCTCGCGGGCGACGGGGCCGTGTGGGGGGCCATTACCGTTACTTTGCCGCGCGAGCGGGATAACGCTGGCGTTGAGGTCTGAATCGGTCGATAATGAACGATACGGGGTGTGTCGATATCGCCATCGACGGTCGTCTCTCGCTCCGAGCCGAAACGATTTATCCCGGGAGACCGTACGTCTCGCGCATGGTAGACAAGCCGCAATCCGGATCGATTCTCGGCATCCCCTACAACTTCGAGCGCCCGAGTCTCGGGCGTCTCGTCTCGTCGCACTGGAAGCCGGGCGACGGCATGGTCGTGGAGAAGCCCTTCGGCATCGGCTACTCGCTGAACATGGCCAACTGGCGGTCCTGGATCGTTGTCATCGTCGCCGCCGTCCTGCTCTGGCAGGAGCGCGGTGGCGAGAGCGACACCGACATCGACGACGCCGACGACGAGCCGGTGGAAGTGATCGTCGACGACTAGTGTCGGAGTACGCCTTCGAACTCGCGTTGTGCGCACAGCTGGAGCGAACCCGTGAGTGGATACTGGGTCGCCAGCTCGGGGCGTCGGTCGCCGACCCCGGCGCGCGCGTCGTCGACGTCTGCGGCGTCGTCCCCGGCCCCGAGTTCGACCGCCGGGCCGCCATCACGAGTCGGACCATCCCGCCCCGCGCCGTCGAGAGCGACGTGGGCCCCGGACGCGCCGTCGACCCCACCGAGGCCTTCGACTGCTCCCCCGGCGTCGCCGCCCGCGTCACCGACCGCGCCGTCGACGTGGGCTTCTTCGAGACGGAGCATCGAGGCAGTCGCCGGCACGTCCGCGCGACGACGCGCTACCCCGACTGGGTTGGCCACCTCGTCGGCATCGAGAACAAACCGGACCTCGACCGGCCGGGCGACCTCCAGTGGCAGTTGCGCCGCGACGTGTCGCTCGGCCTCTTCGACACCGTGATTCTCGCGACCGAGAGCTACGTGACCGGCGCGCACCTGAACCGCATCCCCGACGCGGTCGGCGTCTGGCGGTTCGACCCCGAGACGGACGACCTGACCGTCGTCCGGGAGCCGACGCCAATCGACACCGGAGCACCGGGCGTCGAACCTCTCGACGAGCGTCCGCTCCGGACGGACGTTGCCGTCGCTTCGACGGCCGCGAAGGCGCGCAAGCGACGCGCTATCGCCGAGCGAGCCTACGGCAAGGGATGGCGCCCCGACGAGTTTCCGGGGTGTGCGGCGATGGACCCGACCGATGATGGCCGCCCCTACTGCACCGCGTTCGACGCCGTGGTTGACCCCGGGAGCGACTGTGGGTCGTCGTGTCCGCACTTCGAGGCCGCCGAAGCGCCGAGTGTCGACACCGCGGCGCTGCGCGACGCGCGGACGCCGTGGGTCGCCGACCCGGCGGGCGTGGCGCGTCGGCAGGCAGGGCTGGACCGCTTCACCTAACTTTCGCTACTGCGGTCGTGAGCGCGACCAGAAGGCCGAGCGCGACACCGAAGAGCGCGGCCCGGCGCGGGGCCGGCGTGCCGTACGCGAGCACCGAGACGGCGACCCAGACAAAGGCACCCGAGAGCCCGCTGGCGGCGCCGCGTCCGAGCGTCGAGACGACGGTCATGTGCGTTCCTCCGCCGCCGAGGGGTAAAGGTCGTACTGCTCGCCGTCGACGGCGAGTGGCTCCGCGAAGGCCTCCTCGGCGGGGTAGTAGTGAGCGAGGTGGACCAGCCGCGTTCGGTCGGCGCCGAGTTCCGAAGCGAGGGCGAGTGCCCCCTCCCGGGTCATGTGTTTCGTCCCGAACGTCCGCGGGACGCCGCTCTCGTCGTAATGGGCCCCTCCCTGCGGATGGTGTTCGGCCGACGACGCGGGGACGATGGCGTCCGCGAGCAACAGGTCGGGGTCGGCAAGTGCCGCCCGTGACTCCTCGGGGATATCGTAGCTGGTGTCGCCCGTGATGGAACACTTCGCGCCCGTCTCCGGGTCGGTGACGACGACGCCGTAACACAGGAGCGGCGGGTGGTCGACGGGGACGAACTGCACGTCGAGGCCGCAGACGCGAAACGTGTCGTGTGGCGTCTGCTCGTGGACCGACACCCGGTCGAGGTAGTCGTACTTCCGTCGGACGGTGTCGGCGACGCTCTCGTCGGTCACGGGGTCGACCACGTCCGCGGCGTGGACTGGCAGGTGGTCGAAGACGCGGTAGGCGTTCCCGAGGCCGTCGAGGTGGTCGAAGTGAATGTGCGTCACCAGCGCGGCGTCGGGGAGTGACACGTCCTGCGTGAGAAACTGGTGGCGGAAGTCGGGGCTGCAGTCGACGAGGAGCGATTCGCCCGTCCGCTCGTTCTCGATGTGGACGGAGAACCGCGAGCGCTCGACGCCACGGTCACGTGCCCCCTCGCAGGTGGCACAGTCACAGCCGACCGTCGGCGTCCCGGTCGTATCACCCGTTCCGAGTAGCGTCACCCGCATTCGCCCGGGGGTTGCGCCCGGGCGCTCTTAGTGGTCGTGGTTCGGTATTGGCCGACCTCAATCGTCCGCCGTCGCCCCCGCGTGACCGAGTGCGTTCGCCTCGGGGTCGCCCCCTGCCAACGAGTCGTCCGCGCTCCCGTGGCCCAGTCCGCGGGCGGAGTTGGCGACCACCAGCAGACTGCTCGTCGCCATCGCCACCGCCGCGACGAGCGGGTTGAGGACGCCGAGGGCGGCGGCGGGCACCGCGAGCGCGTTGTAACAGAACGCCCAGCCGAGGTTCTCGCGGACCCGGCGATTGGTCGCCGCGGTCAGGTCGAACACCTCGGGGACGGTGGTCAGGTCGTCCGTCGTCACCACGGCGTCGGCGGCGTCGGCCGCGAGGCGCGTCCCGCTCTCCAGAGAGATACCTAGGTCGGCGGCCGCCAGCGCCGGCGCGTCGTTGCTCCCGTCGCCGACCATCACCGTCGTGCCGTCCTCGCGGAGGCGCTCGACGACTTCGGCTTTCGCCTCGGGCGGGACGCCGGTGAACACGTCGTCCACGTCGGGGTGCTCGCGGAAGCGCGCGGCGGTCCCGTCGGTGTCCGCCTCGCCGCCGTCGCCGGTGATGACGACGACGCGAGCCACGTCCTCGGCCACCGAACTGACGACGCGCTCCCATTCCGGACGGGGCTGGTCGCCCGCGACGACGACGCCGCGCACGCTCCCCTCCCAGCCGACGTACGCGGGGACGTTCCCAGCCTCGACCGCTCGCTCGTAGCGTTCGCGGTAGGTGTCTGGAATCTCGCCGTCCTCGAACAGCGCCGCGCGCCCGACGGTCACGCGCTCACCGTCGACGACGCCGCTCACGCCGCGGCCGGGGTGGCGCTCGAAGCCGTCGACGCGTCGGTCGGGGGCGTCCACCCCCTCGACCACCGCTCGGGCCATCGGGTGGTCAGCGAACGACTCGACGGCCGCGGCGCGCGCCAGTGCCTCGTCGGAGCCGACGGCGTCGTGGAGGGACATCTCGCCCGTCGTCAGCGTCCCCGTCTTGTCGAAGGCGAGAATCTCCGCCTCGGGCGCGCGCTCGAACACGTCGCCGTCGGTGACGACGATTCCCGCATCGAGCGCCTCCCGGACGCCCGCCGAGACGGCGAGCGGCGTCGCCAGTCCCAGCGCGCAGGGACAGGAGACGACGAGCACCGCCAACCCGGTCAGGACGGCGTCGCTCGGCGCCGCGCCGAGGGCGAGGTGGACGGCCACAGCGCCGAGAGCGAGGAGGACGACGACGGGGACGAACACGGCGGCGAGGCGGTCGGCGAGTCGCTGGACGCCGGGGCGCGAACTGCGGACGCGCCAGAGGTGGGTGACGAGACGGTCAAGCGTGCTCGTCGCGCCTTCGTCGGCTTCGACGACGAGGCCGCCAGCGGTGACGAGGCCGCCGCCGATAACCTCGTCGCCCACCTCGCGCCGGACGGGCACCGATTCGCCCGTCACGAGCGACTCGTCGACGGCGGCGGTCCCTTCGACCACCGTTCCATCGACCGGGAGTCGGTCGCCCGCGCCGACGACGAGTTCGTCGCCGGCCGTCACCTCCTCTACGTCGACCACTTCCTCGCCGTCCGCGGTGCGCCGGCGGGCGTGGCTCACCCGACTCTCCGTGAGCTCCGTCAACTGCCCCGCGGCCCGCGCTTTCAGGCGCGTCTCGTAGTAGCCGCCCAGCGTCACCACCAGCACGACCACCGTCGTGATGTCGAAGTACACCTCCGTGCCGCCGAGGAGGAGCGTCGCCGTGCTGTAGACGTAGGCGGTGCCCGCCGCGAGCGCCACCAGCAGGTCCATGTTCGGCTGGCCGGCGCGGAGGCTGACGTACGCCCCTCGGAGAATCGGGTAGCCGGTGTAGCCGAGGACGACGCTCGTCATCACCCACACGTTCCAGAGGAGGTACTGGCCGGCGACGCCGGTCACGTCGAGCAACAGCGCGTCGAATCCGAGGTAGGTCGGATAGAGGAAGAGGACGTACCACGCCATCGTCATCATGCCGAAGAAGCCGCCGATGACGAGGCGGCCCACCGTCTCCGTCGTGTCGTCCTCGCCCGATTCGTCCACGGGCCGCGCGCGGTAGCCGGCGCCGTCGAGCAAGGCCGGCAGGTCGTCTTCGTCGCGACGCTCGGGGTCGTAGACGACGCGGACGAGGTTCGAGGGGTACGACGCTTCGGCGTCGACGACGCCCTCGTGGCCCGTCGCGCGCGCTTCGAGGAACGCCTCGCAGGTGGCACAGTGCATGCCGTCGACGGCGACGAAGGCCGCCTCGGTGTCGGCTGGGTCCGCGGACTCGTCGTCGTCGCCGAGCGCCGAGCGCACGTCGTCCGGGCCGTCGACCGACGCGGCGTCCACGTCGTCGAGGGTGCGCGCCACCTCCAGACACCCCCGACAGCAGAAGGTGCCCGCCACGTCGTCGTCGCTCACCGGCGGGTCGGGCGTCGGCAGGTCACAGAGCGTGCAGGTCATAGTGGCTGGTAGACGGGAATCGGCGGGTGGGGGAGGGGGACGCCGAACAGCGCCAACCCTCGCGCCAGCGGCAGGTAGCCCAGCGCGAGAAAGCAGACGCCGAGCGCCCGGTGGAGGCCCACGCGCGTCCCCGCATCGAGCGATTGGAAGACGGTGCCGTACGCGAGGAGGGTCGGGACGGTGCCGAGGCCGAGGACGGCCAGCGAGAGCGCCCCGCGCAGCGGCGACCCGACGGCGAGCGCGTAGAGGAAGGCGGGGTAGAGCAGGGGACAGGGCATGAGTCCGTGGAGCGCGCCGAGGGCGACGATGCGCGGCCCGCCGACCCACTCGTCGACGCGGTCGGTCAGGGCGCCGTACACCCGCGAGAAGACGCTGCCGACGACGGGGAGCGACCGGCCGCGGACCGACCCGCGGACGAGGTAGCCGGCGCCCGTACAGACGATGACGCTCCCGACGACGACGCCGGTGACCGCGCGCACGTCTGTCGCGACGGCGGCCACGGCGGCGGCGTCGAAGAGGGCGGCGCCGAGCGCTCCCATCAGGCCGCCGACGAGGGTGTAACTCGCCGTCCGCCCGGCGTTGAACAGGAGGTGCTGGCGGACGTCGTGCCAGTCAAGGTGGTCGCGGCCCCCCTCCGCACCGAGGCGGTCGGCGTACAGCGTCACGAGCGGGCCACACATCCCGAGACAGTGCGCCCCGCCGAGGACGCCGATGGCGAGGAAGACGACCAGTCCCGCGTCGTCGGCGGGAGCGAACGCGCCGGCGAGTGGGTGCATCCTACGCGGCGCTGGCCTTGGCCGTCGACTCGCTGGGCATGAACATCGCAGTCACGCTCCCCGCGATGAGGACGACGTTGACGAGCGCCACGGCGACGATGAGGTCGACCGAGAGCGCGTACACTGCCACCGGAAGCAACGCCAAGAGCCCGACGAGTGGGACGCGGTGTACGGAAACCATACTGGCGCGTCGGCGGGCCGTGCTAATAACTACCCCCGCTATTCCAACGATTCGAAAATCGCCGACCCGTATTATAAGCCCAAAGTAGCGAGGTGGGTGATATGGTGGTAGCTGACGGTAACGACCGACGAATCGTGACGCGGCGTCCGGACCGCGTCGGGAGGCCGTACCCATGACCGGCGACGACGAACCGTGGGTCACGCGCCGGACGGCGCTCCGGACCGCCGCCGGCAGCGTCGCCGCGGGGGTGGTCGGCGCCGGAACCGCGACTGCACAGGGCGGCGTCGACTACGGCGGTTGGTTCGGCGGTAGCACCGGCGGCGAGACGGCGACGTTCGACGGCACCGTCGACCGCACGGGCGAAGACGCCATCACCGTCGACGTCGGGGCGGAAGGCAACGGCGGGTCGTACGCCTTCTCGCCCACCGCCGTCCGCGTCGACCCCGGCACGACGATAACCTTCGAGTGGGTGTCGGACACGCACAACGTCCTCATCGAAGACCAGCCCTCGGACGCGGACTGGGGCGGTGTCGAGAGCATCGAGAACTCCGGATTCAGCCACGAGCACACCTTCGAAACCGAGGGCGTCTACAAGTACTACTGTCAGCCGCATCTCGCACTCGGGATGAAAGGCGCCGTCGTCGTCGGCGGGAGCGGTGGAACCGCCGGCGGCGGTGGTGGCGGCAGTGGCAGCGAAAGCGGTGGTGGCGGCGAATCGGCCGGCGGCAGTTCACCCGCTCTCACCTTCGCCTTCCAACTGCTCGGCGGCGCCGTCGCCGCGGCCATCGCCGTCGTCCTCGGCGTCACGGCGTGGGTGTTCCTCAACTACGACGAGGTCACGACCGGCGACGAATCCGAGTCGATGGCCGCGCGGACGCCCACCGAGTCGGTGTTCGAGTCCGGCGTCGTCCGCGACCTCGGCCACGACGACTACGACCCGTACGGGACGGCAACGCTCATCGCCATCTACCTGGGCATCATCAGCCTGCTCTGGGTGTTCATGTACTTCGTCGAGTTCCTCGGCGGAGGACCGACGGTGATCGGCTAACTGGAGGTGTCAGACATGGAAATTCATCGCTACGAGAAAATCTGGACGGTCGTTGCACTGCTGCTCATCGTCGCGTTCATCGGGACGGTGACCTACGGTGCGGTCGGCGCGGGCGTGAAGATGGTTGACGACTCCGGCGGCACGGTCGACCCCGGGTCGCTCGGCGATACCGAGTTTGCGGACCCCGGCGTGACACAGGTCGGTGAGGACTCCTACGAAGTGCACGTCGTCGCGCGGCAGTTCCTCTTCCAGCCCGGCACCAGCGAGCCGATTCGCGTCCCGGCGAACTCTGAAGTGACGTTCTACATCACGAGCGCGGACGTGATCCACGGCTTCGAACTCGCGGGCACCAACGTCAACACCATGGCGATTCCCGGACAGGTCGCCAAGGTCACCGTTCGCTTCGACGAGCCCGCCGAATACGGCATCGTCTGTCACGAGTACTGCGGTGGCGGCCATCACACGATGGCTGGCCAACTCGTCGTCGTCCCCGAGGACGAGTACAATTCGGAGGGTAGCTAAATGGCATACGTCGACGACTTCCCGACTGACGCACGAATCGTTCGCTGGAACATGGGCGTGGCTTTCCTCGCCCTCGGTATCGGCGGCTTGCTCGGCATGGTGCAGGCCCTGCATCGCACGGGCTACTTCCGTGGCTTCGTCAGTTCGACGGACTACTACACCGTGCTGACGACTCACGGCGTGCTCCTCGCACTCGTGTTCACGACCTTCGCACTCTGTGGCTTGTTCACGTGGGGCGTGACTCGAAGCCTCGACAGGCCGCTCCCGAACCCGACGTTCTCGATGGCGTGGTTCGGGCTGATGCTACTGGGCTCGCTCGTCACCGCCGTCACCATCCTCGGCGGGTTCGTCGAGTCGATTCCGCTGAGCGCGGACGTGCTCTACACGTTCTACGCGCCGATGCAGGCACACCCGGCCTTCTACGTCGGCCTCGTGCTCTTCATCGTCGGCTCGTGGCTCGCGGGCGTCGATTGGTTCCGAACCTACTGGCAGTGGCGGGCAGATAACCCCGACGAGCGCATCCCACTGCAGACGTTCATGGTGCTGACGACCATGCTCATGTGGTACATCTCGTCGGCTGGCGTCGCCATCGAGGTCATCTTCTTCCTCCTGCCGTGGTCGCTCGGCCTGATTCAGCAGGTCGACCCCCTGCTCACGCGGACGCTGTTCTGGTACTTCGGCCACCCGGTCGTCTACTTCTGGCTCATGCCAGCGTACTTCATCTGGTACACCGTGTTGCCGAAGCTCTCCGGCGGTCGGCTGTTCAGCGACCCGCTCGCGCGCGTCGTGTTCGTCCTCTTCCTCCTGCTCTCGACGCCGGTCGGCTTCCACCACCAGTACGTCGACCCCGGCATCCCCGAGGGCTTCAAGTTCATCGCGATGACGAACACGATGTTCCTCCTCCTGCCCAGCCTGCTCACCGCCTTCACCGTCGTCGCGAGCATGGAACACGGGGCCAGACAGCGCGGCGGCGAGGGCCGCCTCGGCTGGCTCCGAAAACTCCCGTGGGACGAACCCGCCTTTGCCGGCTGTGCCCTCGCCGGCCTCATGTTCGCCGCCGGCGGCTTCTCCGGCATGATAAACGCGGGCATGAACATCAACTACCTCATCCACAACACGCTGTGGGTGCCGGGGCACTTCCACCTCACCGTCGGCACCGCATCGGCGCTGACGTTCATGGCCGCGGGCTACTGGCTGTTCCCGCAGATTACGGGCAAGCGCCTGCGCTTCAAGTCGCTCGCGACGATTCAGCCCTACCTCTGGTTCGTCGGCATGACGCTCATGTCGAACGCCATGCACCGCGCCGGCCTCGCGAGCGTGCCCCGACGTACCGCCGAACCGCAGTACGACGCCGTCTCGTTCGAGGGCGTCGTCGGCGGCATCAGCGAGATGCGCCTCCAGATCGCCATCGGCGGCACGCTCCTCTTCCTGGCGCTCGTCCTCTTCCTGATCGTCATCTTCGGGACGTGGTTCTCGGGACGGAGTGCCGACCCCATCCAGGTCAGCAGCGCCATTCCCGCCCCGCTCTCCGGACCGGAACACAGCCCGAAGATTCTGGACAACCTGAAGCTCTGGACGGCCGTCGCCATCCTGTTGATCGTGCTCGCCTACGGGCTACCGCTGTGGGCGATGGCCAGCGACGGACTCCTGGCGCCGGGCACGCCGCCGATTCCGATCTAAGCCGTGTCCGCCCCGTCCGATTCCAGCGACGACGGTGATGCCGTCGACGCCAATACAGCCGACTCAGCGGACTCCGGCGGCCTCTCGAAGCGAACGCTCGTTCGTATCCTCGTCGGGTTCGCGCTCGGCGTCCCGCTGGCCGTCGAGGGGGCCACGTTCTTCGAACTGTTCCGCCGCCAGCTCACCGGCGCCGACGAAGGAGACGGCGGTGGCGGCACGTCGACGGCGACTGAGGCTCCGGACTCGGCCATCGATGTCGGTGATGACGTCCTCGAAGCGACCGACCGCCCCGAGACGCTCCGCTCCGCAATTCTCCGCGAGGAGTCGGGCGACCGCTGGCCGCTCTCGCTCACCGTTGAGGTGGAAAACACCGGCGAGACCGACTACGAGTTCCAACTCCTCGCCGTCCACCTCGACGACGGCCGCAGCGTCAGCGGACGCACCAGCACCGACCGCCTCGCCCCCGGCGAGTCCCGCACGATAACTGCCGAGTGGTCCATCCCGGCTGGGTCGACGCCTCGGGCCGTCGATGCGGTGGCACTGGTCTACGGCGACGACGGCGTCGAGACGGTCGAGCGCCAGGTCGAACTGGCGAAGATTCCGGTTCGCGGCAGCTGAGTGGGCGCACACGGCGGCGTCTTTTCTCACGATCTTAGCCGACGCTCCGCGCTTGAATCACATCTTTCCCCGACGCGCGGCTCTCGGCGACGACGAGTGGCTACGCGTCTCCGTCCCGTCGGAGCGACATCGGTGCGAGTTCGGCTCTCCTCCCGGCCCTGCTGTCGCTCATAGAGGGGTGAAAGAACGTTGAACCTCGAAAGAGAACTCCGCGCCGCTCAGTACCGCGAGGGCATGTACGCCATGCCCAGCAGCAGGATGGCCGTGGCGAAACTCACGATGGAGACGCCCCACAGGCCGTTGGTGTGCTCGTGGTACGTGTCTATCTCCTCGGTCTGCTCCTGATACACCCCGTAGTCGCTCTCGAGGACGAGCGTCGAGTTGTCGGGGAAGTACGCGAAGTACTGCTGGCCGCTGAGCGTGACGTTCGCTTCGTTACCCACGTCGACGGTGTTGGTCCGCGGTGCCGTCCACGAAAGCGTCGCGCCCGAACTCGTCACGTCGGACACGGTGGTCGCGTTGCCCTGATACTGGAGCGTGTCGCCCTCGCTGTACTGGGTCGACGACGGTGCTGGGAAGTACTCGCTCGCCGGCGTCAGCGACCGACTCCCGTTCGACTCGCGGACGACGTACTCCGTGCCGTTCACGGTGACCGTCTCGTCCTCGACCGCCGGGTCGTCCTGCAGGATTGCGCTCCGGTTGATTTCCTCGACCAACTCGAAGGACGACGGGTCGTCACTATCCTCGACCACGACGCGGTAGGAGTCGCCCTGATACGTGACGGCACTGTCGTGGTCCCACGTTTGAGTGTGGCGGGCCGAGTCGTTCGTCCACGACACCTGTCCCGAGCGAGTGACGCTCGGAGCGCCCCCGTGACCGCCGCCACCCGACATCTCGGCCGAAATCGACGAAACCGTGTACTGTTGGCCGTCGACCGAGAACTGGTCGCCCTCGCTGAGCCGGTGATCGGGGTTCTCGAACCCAATCGTCGGCGCACTGGCCGTCGCGATCACCGAGTACGACGCCGCGCCGAGCACGATGAAGAACGCGACGTAAATGGCCGCAGCGCGTCGTTGCATGCCCCGATTTTAGTCCACCCGGCGTATAATGATTACTAACTCACTGTATCGACTCGCCCCACCTCACTCGTCGATGGCGTCGACGAGTTGGAGCGCTTGCCGCAGATGAAAGCGCGCCTGCCGCGAGTCCGCGCTTTCGAGTGCGTCTCGCAGTTGCCGTTCCATGGCGGCAGTCGTATCCATCATCTCGGCGCCCTCTCGGTCCGTCCGGGATCCGGAACTCATAGTTGTCAATCCTCCTGCATCCCTCATAGGTATCGGCTCCTTACTGGGGTTCAATCGCACCCTTCGAACGTTCGAACAGCCATAGAACCGGGTACAACTCGGGAGCGACCCACGGATTTCGCCGCCGAAACTCCGTTTCCAGACTTAAATTACCGGGGCAGTCGTCACCGTCTCACACTCATCGACAGGTTTTGTATCGCCCTTCCCCTAGGCGGAGCGTATGACTACCGGAATCGTCCTGCTCAACTTCGGTGAGCCGGCGGAGCCGCGTCGAGACGTCGTCGTGGACTATCTCGAACGCATCTTCTTCGCCAACATGGACATCGAAGAGATGGAGGCGACGGAGGCGGCGGCACGCGAACGCGCCAGCAAACTTGCCCAGCGGCGCGTCCCCGACCTCATGGAAGAGTACGAGGAAATCGGCGGCTCGCCGCTCATCGACCACGCCACCACCCAGGCGACGATGCTCGCCGACGACCTCGCCGACCGCGGCTACGACGTGGAGACCTACTATGGGATGCAGTACACCGAGCCGTTCATCACGGACGCGGTGGAGGCCGCCCGCGACGACGGTATCGACCACCTCATCGGCCTGCCCGTCTACCCGCTCTGTGGCCCCTCGACGACGGTCCAATCGCTCGACGAACTCGACGAGGCCCTCGACGAAATCGGCTGGGACGTACCCACCGACGCCCTCACCGGCTGGCACAAACACCCCGCGTACAACCGCGTCCGCATCGACAACATCCGCACCTTTCTCGACGAGAACGACCTCTCGCTCGGCGACGGCACGCGCCTCGTCTTCTCCGCGCACGGCACGCCCCAGTACTACCTCGACGAGGGCAGTCGCTACGAGGAGTACGTCGAGGAGTTCTGTGACGTCGTCGCCACGGCGCTCGGCGTCGAGGAGTACGAACTCGGCTACCAGAACCACGAGAACCGCGACGTGGACTGGACCGAACCCGACGTGGAGGAGGTCATCGAGGAGGTTGACGCCGACCGAGTCGTCGTCGAACCGGTCAGCTTCATGCACGAACAGAGCGAGACGCTCTCGGAACTCGACGTGGAGCTCCGCGAGGAGGCCGAAGCCGAAGGGCTGGAGTTCTACCGCGTCCCCATCCCCTACGACGACTCGCGGTTCATCGGTGCACTCGCAGACTTGGTCGAACCGTTCGTCGCCGGCTACGACCCCGAGTACGCCGGCCTGCGCCAGTGTGAGTGCCGCGACGAACCGGGGACGATGTGTCTGAACGCACCCCACGAATGAGGGTCGGCATCGTCGGCGCGGGCATCACCGGACTCGCCCTCTCCCACTACCTCCGGGAGCGCGGCGTCGACGCCGTCGCGTTCGAGGCCACCGCAGAACCCGGTGGCGTCATCCGGTCCTCTCGCGTCGACGGACGTATTCTCGACCACGGCCCACAGCGCACGCGCCTGACCGACGAACTCGAAGAACTGGTCGACGCCTGTGGGCTCCGAGACGACTTGCTCGTGGCCGACGACGACCTGCCCCTGTACGTCTACGTCGACGGCCGACTCCGCCCCGTTCCCTTCACGCCCCGGGAGTTCCTGTCGACCGACCTGCTCTCGGTCCGGGGGAAGCTCCGACTGCTCGCCGAACCGCTCACCGAAGGCGTTCGCGACGACGAGACGGCCGGCGAGTACTTCCAGCGGAAGTTCGGGACGGAGGCGTACCACAACCTCGTCGAACCGCTCTTCGGCGGCATCTACGGCTCCGACCCGATGGAGATGCCCGGGGCGTACGCCCTCGACACGATGCGGCGGATGGAACGCTCCGGGAGTCTGCTCCGCGCCGCCCTCAATCGCATCATTGAGGACGGCGAGCGCCCCCCGCCTGTCTCCTTCGCGGACGGCATGGCCCAACTCCCGCGGGCGCTCTACGACCACAACGCCGACCGAATCGAACTGGAGACGCCGGTCGACCGAATCGTCCCCGAGGGGTCGGGCTACCGACTGGAAACGGACGCTGGCGACGAACGCGTCGACCGCGTCGTCGTGACGACGCGAGCCGACGTCGCCGCCGGCCTCCTCGCGCCCGTCGACGCCGAGAGCGCCCGCGCGCTCCGCCGACTCTACTACAACCCCCTCGCGTACGTCCACCTCGCTTCGGAGGCAGCGCCCGACGGCTACGGCTATCAGGTTCGCCGCGACGAACCGCTCCACACTCTCGGCGTGACGTGGAACACCGGCCTGTTCGACCGCGACGGCGTCTACACCTGCTTCCTCGGCGGGATGGGGAACCCCGGGATGGTCGACCGCTCGGACGCCGAACTCGGCCGCATCGCCGCAACGGAGTTCGAGGACGTCCTCGGTGCCCCCGCCGAGGTGCTGAACGTCACGCGCCACCCGCGGGGCTTCCCCGCGTACGACGAGTCGTGGGCGGCGATGGAGCGGGTCGACCTACCCGAGAATGTGACCCTCGCGACCAACTACGCGGGCCGGATGGGCGTTCCGTCGCGTATCCGCGAGGCCAAGCGACTGGCCGAGCGGTTCGCTACCGACTGACCGACTTCGCCGTCTCGACGAACGCCTTCACGGACTCGACGGGCGTGTTTCGGTTCACGCCGTGGCCGAGGTTGAGGATGTGGCCGCGGGGACCGGCGGCGTCGATTATCTCTTGTGTTCGCTCGCGGACGAAATCCGTGGGCCCGAACAGGTGTTGCGGGTCGAGGTTCCCCTGCACGGGTCGGTCACCGAGTTCGGCGCGCGCGTCCGCCATGTCGACGGTCCAATCGAGTCCCACCACGTCCGCCCCCGTCGCCTCCAGTGCGTCGAGGCGCCCGCCCATATTGCGCACGAAGACGATGGAGGGCACCGAGAGGTCGGCCAGAATCTCGCGATGGAGGGGAAGGACGAACTCGCGGTAGTCGGCGGGGGAGAGGACGCCGGCGTAGGTGTCGAACAGTTGGACCACGTCGGCGCCGTGGGCGGCCTGATACTCCAGATACTCCCGCACCACGTCCGCGAACTCGCGGAGGAGGGTGCGGAACGCCTCGGGATGCTGGGCGCGGAAGCGTCGGAGTGGCCCGTGATTGCGCGACGTGCCGCCGGCGACGGCGTAGGAGGCGAGGGTGAAGGGCCCGCCGGCGAAGCCGATGATGGCCGTCTGGTCGCCCACGCGGTCGACCAGTCGGTCGAGGAGGTCACCGACGAAATCGAGGTCGGTCGCCACGTCGCCGTGGGGTCGCTCGGCGTCTGCCGGGCCGTCGACGGGATTTTCGATGACCGGACCGACGCCGCTCTCAACGTGATAGTCGAAGCCAAGCGGTTCGAGGACGGTCAGGATGTCAGAGAACATCACCAGGCCGTCGGGTTCGTAGAGGTCCCACGGGAGAAGCGTGATGCGAGTGGCCACCTCCGGTGTCTCGATGGCTTCGCGGAAGCTGTAATCGGCGCGAATCTCGCGGTACTCCGGGATGTGGCGGCCGGCCTGTCGCATCAGCCACACGGGCGGGCGCTCGGTCCGTTCGCCCCGGGCCGCGCGGACGAGGAGGTGCGTCATGGCCGGTGATTGGACCCCGACCGGCTAAGTATGTCGCATCGCGGCCGCTCGTGCCGTGGCGACTCGTCGCCCCACTCAGGCCGTCGATTCCTCGGCTGTCGGCTCCTCGGCCATCCACTCCTCGGCCCAGTCGCCGATGGCATCGAACACCGGGCAGAGCGACTGGCCCTTCTCGGTCAGGGAGTAGTACGTCGCCACCGGCGCGTCCTCTTCGAGGCGCCGGTCGACGAAGCCCATCTCCTGCAGGTCGTCGACGACGCGCGAGAGCGTCCGCGAACTCGCGCCCGTCGACCGCTTGAGTTCGTTGAAGCGCTTCTCCTCGCCCTGCAAGTCGTGCAGGACCGCCAGTCGCCACTGGGAGCCAATCTGTTCGAGCGATTCGATGACGTAACACGTCTCCGCGTCCCCCGTTCCCGTCTGGATTGCCATACTCACGATATTCCATCCGCCGGGATACCAGTTACGTTCCGAATCAGGTATCAGAGTGTTACCGTGAGAGGGGCCACCCCGGTAACACGCACGCCACCCGGTGACACGAGTATCAGATAAACTATATATCTACGGGGGGAGTATGACGGGGTACGATGAACGCTACAATCGATTTCGACACGTTCGTATCGACTGAGGTGACCGCCTGATGGTCTTCGACTCCGCAGGTGCGGGCGTCGTCTTCCTGCTTGCTCGCGTCCTCTTCGGCGGCGTGATGGCCTTTACCGGTCTGAACCACTTCCTCGATGCCGAGGGCATGATCGGCTACGCGCAGGCGAAGGGTATCCCCGCCGCGTCGCTCGGCGTGCCCTTCTCCGGCGGCATGCTCATCGCCGGTGGCCTCGGCCTCATCCTCGGCGTCTATCCGACGATTGCCGCGGGTGCCATCGCCGTCTTCCTCGTCGGCGCCACGCCCACGATGCACGACTTCTGGAACGCACCCGAGGACCAGCGACAGGGCGAGTTCAACAACTTCCTGAAGAACGTCGCGCTCCTCGGCGGCGCCCTCGTCTTCCTCGCGCTCGCGAGTTCGGCGTGGCCGCTCGCCGCGAACGTCGGCCTGTAGGCCCACGCCAGCCGCGTTTTTTATCAGCGTCGTCCCCCAATAGTCACCGATGTATCTTCGCTGGGCGCGGCGCGTCCTGGCGGGAGCGACTGGCGCCACGCTCGTCGCTTCCCCCGTCGCCGCACACGTCGACTACGTGACCGAAGACGGGGAGGGCGGCCCCGCTGTCGTTGACTTCCTCCTCGCCGTCCTCTCCGATCCGCTGAACCTCGCACTCCTGCTCGGCGGCGCGGTGGGCGTCACCGTCGCAACGCTCGGGTGGCTTCGCTACGGCGACCACCTCGCGGACGTGACGGTGACGCGGCGGACGCTCCGCTCCTACCAGCCGTATCTCGGCTGGCTGTTGCGACTCGCCACCGGCCTCCCACTCATGGGTGCCGGCTTCAGTGGCTACTTCTTCTCACCTGTCGTCAGCGTCGAAGCCCGTATCGTGCAGGTCACCATCGCCTTCTGTCTCCTGTTCGGGCTGGCGACCCGACTGGCCGCCGTGGCCGGCCTCCTCACCTACGCCGTCGGCCTGACGATGCACTTCCCCACGCTCTTGCTCAGCTCCGAGTACGTCGCCGGCTTCCTCGGCATCCTCGTCGTCGGCCCAGGACAGCCGAGCGCCGACCTGCTGCTCCGCCGACTGGTCGTCACCGACGGCACGCTCATGAGTCGGTTCCGGGGCGTGACCACCGTCGGTGACCTGCTCTCTCGCTTCGGCGTCGAGAAATCCGTCGCGCCGCTGCTCATCCGCCTCTTCCTCGGCCTCAACTTCGCCTATCTCGGCGTGACCGAGAAGTGGCTCAACTCGGGGCGTGCCTTGCAGGTGGTCGAGAAATACGGGCTCACCGCCGTCGTCCCCGTCTCGCCCGAGATGTGGGTGTTCGGCGCGGGCCTCGGCGAACTCGTCGTCGGCCTCTGCATCCTGACCGGAACCTTCACTCGCAGCGCCGCCGGGGCCGGATTCCTCATCCTCACGACGACGCTCTTCGGCCTGCCCGACGACCCCGTCCTCGCCCACGTCACGCTCTTCGGCCTCACCTCCGCGCTGCTCATCACTGGGAGCGGTCCCTTCGCGGTTGACCGGACACTCGTCCCTCGACTCCGCTCGCGAATCGGCCTCCAAGACGCGGTCGACCCGAGCGCCGACGCGGCGACGCCGTCCGACTGACTGCCTCCGATTATCAGACGCTATACTTGGGGGGGTGTGATTATTAAACACTGCACCAAATGGCGTTCAGACCATGGGCCTTCCCGTCCTGAACCGGTTTCGTCGCCGGTACGGACTCAAACTCGCGGTGGCGTTCGCGGTGGTGTTGCTCCTGACGGTCGGCGTCGGAGCTGCCGTGAGCGTCGACGCGTCCGCACAGTTGCGCGACGACGTACAGCAACGTATGACCGAGACGGCCGACCAGCGGGCCGAGCGCGTCGACGCCTGGTTGACCGGCGTGACGACGCAGGCACGCGTCGCCGCCGACCACCCAGCGCTCCGGAGCGACGACTCAGCCGCCGTCTCCGCGTATCTGACCGACGTATCCAGCCCTGACCGGGCGCCGCCGGACCTCGTGGCTACGCACTACGTCGACGCCGACTCCGGTGAAGTGCTCGCGAGTTCGGACGCCGACTTCGTCGGCACCGACGCGCGGGTCGCGCAGTCCTCGTTCGACGGCGCGGACGACGTGGTCGTCACCGACCCCGCACGCTCCGAGCGGGTCGACTCCTCGACCGTCTCGGTCGCGACGCCCGTCGACGGCCGTTCCGACCGGCTACTCGTGTACGTCGTCGACTTCGGTGGCCACGTTAGCGCCCTCACGGACGGCGCCGAATCCAGCCAGACCGCCGTCGTCGGCACCGACGGCACGGTGTTCGCGCACCCCGACTCGTCGCGTCTCGGGTCCGCTGCTGAAGCCACGTCGACCGTCGTCCCCGACGGCGCGTTCGACGGTGCGACGTTCACGACGACCGACGAGCAGGCCGTCGCCGCCGCGCCGATGGACAGCACCGGCTGGGCAGTCGTCGTCGTCCAGCCGTCGAGTGCGGCCTTCGCGGTGCAACGAGCTGTCGTCTCCGGCATCCTCGGTCTCATCCTCGTCGCCGTCATCAGCCTCGTGCTGATCGGCGTCACCATTGGGAGCCGAACGACGCTCTCGCTTCGCCGCCTCTCCGGCAAGGCCGAAGCGATGGCCAACGGGGACCTTGACGTCACGCTTCGGACCGGGCGAACCGACGAAATCGGCCAGCTCTACCGGGCTTTCGACGAGATGCGGGCCTCGCTCCGCGAGCGGATTCGGGAAGCCGAGACGGCGCGCACCGAGGCCGAACAGGCCCGCGCCGAGGCCGAACAGGCCCGCGCCGAAGCGACCGAGACCAACGAGCGTCTCGAACGGACCGCCGAAGCCTACGGCGAGGTGATGCGAGACGTGGCCGACGGCGACCTCACCCGCCGCATCGACGTGCAAGACGAGAACGACGCTATGGCTACCATCGGCCGGGCGTTCAACGACATGGTCGCCGCCATCCAGTCGACCATCCAGGAGGTCACCGCGTTCAGCGCCGAGGTGGCGACGGCCGCCGAAGCGGTCGACCAGAACGCCACCGACGTCATGGCCGCGGGCGAGGAGATGAACGATGCGGTCGGCGAAATCGCCGACGGTGCCCGCACGCAGACCGAGAGCCTGCAGGACATGACCGGCGAAGTGAACGACCTCTCGGCGAGCGCCGAGGAGATTGCAGCGACCGTCGACACCGTCGCCGACACCTCCGAGCGCGCGGCCGACGCGGGCGACGACGGCCGCGCCGCCGCCGAGGCGGCCGTCGACGAACTCGACAGCATCGAGGGGATGACCGACCACACGCAGGCCGAAGTCGAGGCGCTCAAAGACGAGATGGACGAAATCGGCGAAATCGTCGACGTCATCTCCGACATCGCCGAGCAGACCAACCTGCTCGCGCTCAACGCCTCCATCGAAGCCGCCCACGCCAACGGCGAGGTGGGCGACGCTGACGGCTTCGCGGTCGTCGCCGACGAGGTGAAGAACCTCGCCGAGGAGACCAAGGAGTCCGCGAGCGAAATCGAGGCGCGCATCGAATCCGTCCGCGAACGCACCGAGCAGGTCGTCGAGGGCACACAGGAGACGAGCCAGCGCGTCGACGAAGGCGTCGAGACGGTGGAGGGTGCCATCGACGCCCTCGAACGCATCGCCGACTACGTCGAGGAAATCGACTCCAGCATCCAGGGCATCGCTGACGCCACCGACGGTCAGGCCGACTCCACCGAGCGAGTGGTGGAGAACCTCGACGAGGTGGCCGCAATCAGCAAACAGACCGCAGAGCAGGCGAGCAGCGTGACGGAGACGGCAGACCGACAGGAGCGGACTATCACCGAGGTGGACGACGCCGCGGACGAACTCACGCGGCGGGCCACTCGGCTTCGCGAACGACTCGCCGGCTTCGACGTCGGCGACACCGACGCACCGACCGCGACCGGCGGCACGCGCGCAGACGCCGTCGGTGACGGCGGCCGCGACACGGAGGCACGATAACTATGCTCGGAACGACTACGACGTGGGCGACGCTCGGCGCCATCGGCATGGCGCTCGGAACGCTCCCACCCCTCTGGGGGTGGCGAACCGACCCCGACCGACGGACGCACTATCTCGTCCTCGCGGGGGTGACGGGCGTCGCCGCCGTGGCCTACACCCTGATGGCGTTCGACATCGGGGCGGTGTCGGCCTCGGGCCGTGTCGTCTCCATTCCCCGCTACGTCGACTGGCTGATTACGACGCCGCTCATCCTCCTCTTCCTAGCGATGCTCGGCGAAACCGGCCGCGGGTCGCTGCTCCGCCTCATCGTCGCCGACGTGCTCTTACTCGTCCTCGGCGCCGTCGCCGTCGTCATCGCTGGCCCGATTCGCTGGATCGCGTTCGCGGGCGGTGTCTTCGCGTTCGGCGTCCTCGTGTACGAGCTCTACGGCCGCATTCCGCGGCAGGCGACGTTCTCGAACGAGCGCACCCGCACACTCTTCATCACGCTCCGCAACCTCACCATCGCGCTGTGGACGCTCTACCCCGTCGTCTGGATTCTCGCCCCGTCGGGCATCAGCCTGCTCACCCGCGACATGACGATGCTCGTCATCGCCTACCTCGACCTGATTAGCAAGGCGGCCTTTGTCGCGCTGGCGGTGGACGGACTGGCGACACTCGCCGAGGACGACGCCGTCGACAGCGAAGCGACGCCCACGGCGGACTGACGGCGTCGGGCGTCACGATATTTTGCGGACGCAGGTCGGAAAAACAGTCGCGAGCGACGGCGTCGATTAGGGCGCTTCGCCCGTCTCGATGGTGAAGTCGTCTTTCGGGTACGCGACGCAGGTGAGCGTGTAGCCGTCGCCGAGTTCGTTGTCGTCGAGCATCTGCTGGTCGTCGTGGACGACGTAGTCTTCGGCGTTACCGCCGGAGGTGATCTGTCCGGCACACGAGACACACTGGCCCTGTCGGCAGGCGTAGGGCATGTCCCAGCCCTCGTCTTCGCCGGCTTCGAGGACCGTCTCGTTCTCTTTGACTTCGACCGTCGACCCTTCTTTCGCGTACTCGATTTCGAAGGTGTCGGCCTCGTCGTCGGAGAGGTCCCACGGACCTGCTTCCTCGGCACTCTCGGCCCCGCCTTCGAGTTCGGCACCGTCTTCGCCGGCGCCACCCGCAGGGACGGCGCCGCCGCCACCGGCGCCGATGGCGCGGTTCATCGGCTCCGGGAACTCCGTCTCCGGCACCGATTCGGCCCGGTGTTCGAGCACCTCTTGGCTGATGTCCGTGGTGGGCGTCCACCCCGTCCCCTTCGACAGGTGGAGCGCGACGGCGGTGAGCGTCAGGAGCGCACCCGCCCCCAGACCCACCAAGTTAACCTCGACCATGGTCGGCGCTACGGATTCGGGGGTTAAGGTAATTGTGATTACCGCGCTGCGGCCGGGTCGTCAGTCCTCGCGAGCGACCTCGTGGCGTCCGAATCCGTAGCGCAGGCGGTTGGCCAAGCGCCGCGAGAAGCGGTCGCGCCGCGAGGCGAACCGCTCCGCGAGCGCCTGGTGGATGAGCGGCACCGGCACCTCGCGTTCCAGCGCCTCTTGGACCGTCCACGTCCCTGTCGACCCGCCAGCGACGTGGTCGGCCACGTCCCCGAGGTCCGTCCCCTCCTCGCGGAACGCCTCCTCACAGAGTTCGAGCAGCCACGAGCGGATGACGGCGCCGTTGTTCCACGTCCGGGCGACGGCTTCGAGGTCAAGGTCGTACCGCCCCTCGTGGAGCAGTTCGAACCCCTCTCCGTAGGCCTGCATCAGCGCGTACTCCACGCCGTTGTGGACCATCTTCACGTAGTGACCCGACCCCGCCGGCCCCATGCGGTCGTGACCGTCCGGCCCCGTCGCCACCGCGTCGAAGACCGGCGCCAGTTCGGCGTAGGCCGCCTCCGGCCCGCCGACCATCAGCGAGAAGCCCAGTTCGGCGCCCGCGGGCCCACCGCTTGTCCCGCAGTCGAGGTAGGCGGCCGCTGTCGCCTCCGCCCGACGCGTCGAGTCCTCGAAGTGAGAGTTGCCGCCGTCGACGACGATGTCGTCCTCGTCGACGTGGGGTTCGAGTTCCTCTAGCGCCGCGTCGACGGCGTCGCCCGCCGGCACCATCAGCCAGATTCGCTTCTCCGAGCCGAGTCGGTCACAGAGGTCGGGAATCGAGTCCGCGGGTTCGGCGCCGGCGTCCGCCGCCGTCGCCACCGCTTCCTCGTCGATGTCGAACGCGACGACGTCGTGTCCCGCCGCCAGCGTTCGCTCCACGACGATTTGTCCCATCCGACCCAGACCGATAACGCCCAGTTGCATGGCACACCCTGCGACGCGCCGGGAGGTAGTGGTTGTGGTTCGCCGGTTCCGGCGACTGTCCCCCCCGCGCTCTTTTGCCCCTCCCCCATCTCCTCTGCGTATGGACGACCGTATTCGTGCACACGCCGAGACGCTCGTCGACTGGAGCGCCCGGGTCGACCCCGGCGACGAGGTGGTGATGCGTGTCGCCGAAGGCGCCCACGACCTGGCCGTCGCCGTCGCCGCCGAACTCGGCGCCCGCGGCGCGACACTCCTCGCCACCTACGGCTCCGACGAGGTGACGCGGGCGTACCTCCGCGCCCACGACGACGAGTTCGCCACGCCCGACGCCGAACGCGCCCTCTACGAGGAAGCTGACGTGTACCTCTCGCTCGGCGGCGGCCGCAACACCACCGCTACCGCCGACGTGCCCGGCGAGAGACAGGGGGCGTACGCCCGCGCCCGCGAAGACGCCCGCGAGGCCCGCATGGCGACCGACTGGGTGTCGACAGTCCACCCTACGCGCTCGCTCGCCCAAGCCGCCGGGATGTCCTACGAGGCCTATCAGGACTTCGTCTACGACGCCGTCCTCCGCGACTGGGAGTCGCTCGCCGACGAGATGGGGCAGTTGAAAGACGTCCTCGACGCCGGGAGCGAGGTCCGTCTGGTCACCGAAGACACCGACCTGACCCTCTCCATCGAGAACCGAACCGCCGTCAACAGCGCCGCGAGCGTCGCCTACGACTCCCACAACCTCCCCAGCGGCGAGGTGTTCACCGCGCCCGCCGACGCCGAGGGTCACGTCACCTTCGACGTGCCCATCACCGTACAGGGTCGGCGCCTCCGCGACGCGCGCCTCGTCTTCGAGGACGGACAAGTCGTCGACTTCAGCGCCGCGGAGGGCGAAGACGCCCTCGCCGCCCTCCTCGACACCGACGCGGGCGCCCGACGCCTCGGCGAACTCGGCGTCGGGATGAACCGCGGCATCACCCGACCGACCGACAGCGTTCTCTTCGACGAGAAGATGGCAGGGACCGTCCACCTCGCCATCGGCCGGGCGTACGACGCCTGCCTCCCCGCGGGCGAGTCGGGCAACGAGAGTGCCGTCCACACCGACCTCATCACGCGGATGGACGAGGGGTCGCGCCTCCTCGTCGACGGCGAGGTAATCCAGCGCGACGGTCTGTTCCGCTGGGCGGACGGCTTCGAGTCGTGACGACGACCATCGCCCACCGCGGGTTCGCGGGCGTCAACCCGGAGAACACCGTCGGCGCCGTCCGCGCCGCGAGCGCCGCGGGCGCCGACCGCGTCGAAATCGACGTCGTCGCCTGCGCGGACGGGACGCCCGTCGTCTTTCACGACGCCCACCTCGACGACGACGGCGAGAGTCGCGGCGTCACCGACGGCTCTGGCGCCGTGCACGACCTGTCACCCGAGACGGTGACGGCCGCGAGCGTGTACGGTAGCGGCGAACGCGTTCCTACGCTCGCCCGCCTGTGTGCGGAGACAACGGTGCCGCTTGACATAGAACTGAAGCGCCCCGGCGAGTCCGTCTGTCGCGGCCCGCTTCCCCCCGCTGACCGCGACGCCGCCCGCGAGCGATGGCAACCCTTCGTTGATCGGGTGTGTGACACGCTCGGGGACCGAGACGTGCGCTTCTCCTCCTTTTGCGAGGGGGCACTCGCGGCGGTCCGTGCCCGCGATGCCGACGCCGCGCTTGCCCCACTCTGTCGGCGCCTCGACGTGGGCCGGACGCTCGCCGACCGCTACGACGCGACGGCGATTCACGCGTCGCTCGCGGCGGTTCGCGGCGGCGTGGATATCGACCGCACGTGCAACGTCTGGACGCTTCGGACGTGGCGCGAGGCACGTGACGCCGTCGCGGCGGGTGCCGACGGCCTCATCGCGGACTATCCGGGACTACAGCAGTGGCTCGAGGCGTAACTGGCTGAGAGGAGTAAGCCCCCTTCTGTTCGACCGGCATTCGGCTGAGCGTCCACCTCCGCGTCCGGACTACCTTGGCGAGGCGGACTTGCACCGGTGAGGATTCGCCGTTCCATCCGTTCTCGGCCGTCGCGGGACGGGTGTCCCGAAGGCACGCGGCAGAGCCACGTGCCGCGGAGACGCGTCGCGCCTCCCTGCCCTCGGTGGGTCGACTCCCCTCGCTTGCGCTCGGGTTCGCGCACCTCATCGGTCGGGCCGAGTGGTCTCGTTTCTGTTCCAGAGCCAGCCGTCTCCGACTCCGGGCTTGCGCCCGGTCACCTGTCCGGACGGTGGGGGGACTTTCCTCATGCCCCGGCGCGAACGCCGCGGGCACGGAAGCCGGGCTCTCTCTGCCACTCGTCGGTAGATCGGGCGCTCGAATAACACTATCGGACGCCTCACCCGTTGGCGCCCGCGACTTCGCTCGGGGCGCTCGCCCCGAACCCCTCGGCTAGAATTCATCACGGTCGTTCCCGTCGGAAAGGAAGCCTTCAAGTCCGTTCGGAGCGAGGAACAGGTATGTCCGAGGCGCAGCCGGTACACCTTTCTTACGACGATGGGGCCCGAGCGGTCGAACTGGCTCGTGAAGCCGTCGAGGCATACGTGCTTCAAGGCCAGCGCGAACAACCGGGAAGCATGCGAGACGCATTCTACGCCCGCACCGGGGCGTTCGTCCGCATCACCTCCACACGCGGCCGTGGTCGTCTCCGCGGCTGTGCCGGTGCGTATCGCGGCTCCGACCAACTCGGCCACGCCATCGTCGACGCGGCCATCACCGCCGCTTCCGGTGACTCCTGTGGCTCCGAAGTCGAACCCCCCGAACTCGAGAGCCTCAACATCTCCGTCTGTATCGTCTGTAATCACGTCCTCACCAGCGACCCCCTCGCCGACATCGACCTCGGAACCCACGGCGTCGCCATCGACGCCAACGGGCAACACGCGTGGATGTACCCCACGCTTCCCGTCGAGAACGACTGGAACGAAGAGCAGTTCCTCACGCACGCCTGCCGCAAAGCCGGCATCTCGCCCGTCGCGTGGCAGGACGAGGACACTATGATTACGCTGTTCGAGGGACAGGTCTTCCGCGAGCGCGCAGACGGCGGCAGCGTCGAACAGCTGTAGTCGGTCGCGCCGATTCTACGCGTCCGTTCCGAACCCGACAGCTTCGGCGTCGGCCAGCGCTCGCGTTGTCGCCGCGTCCAAATCGAACTCCCGAACCACCTCGCCGTCGCGAATCAGCGGTTCGAGCAGCGGCTCACCCCCCTCCGGTCCCTCGCGCGCCGCGAGGCCGACGTGGTGGCCGCCGTCCGGCGTCCGATACACCTGCTTGGTCCCCGAGAGTTTCCCCCGCTTGGCCGCGGGTTCGCCGTCGACTTCGACGATGTCGAGGGCGAAGTCCACCGGGTCGGCGTTCGAGACGTGGCCGCCGACGCCGAACCCGTCCGCTACGTCACGCAGGTGGCGCAGTTCCGCGGGGCCGAGGCCGCCGCTCACGAACACGTCGATGTCGCCGTGCCCGCGCGCGTTGAGTTCCCAGCGCACCTCGCGGACGATGTGTTTGAGGTCGCCCCGGCGCGACCCCGTCGTGTCGATGCGGACGCTATCCAGGTCGTCGCCCAGCGTCTCGACGGCGCGCAACACCTCGTCAACCTCGTCGCTGTAGGTGTCACAGAGCGCCACCCGCGGCACGTCGGGGGCGACGGCCTCGTCGAACGCCCGCCACGCTCGCTCCTGCTCTCCGCGCCCGAAACAGATGAGGAGCGCGTGGGGCATCGTCCCGCCCGCTTCTCGGCCGAGCACGTCCCCCGCCGCGACGTGCGAGAAGCCGTCGAAGCCGGCGAGCAACGCGCTCCGCTCGACCGTCGCCGCAATCGACGGGTGGACGTGCCGCGCGCCGAAGGAGAGCACCGTCGAGTCGGGGGCGGCCCGCCGTGCCTCCAGCGCGTTCGTCGCCATGCCGCTGGCGTGCGAGAGGAAGCCGAGTAGTGAGGTTTCGAAGCGGGCGAACTCCAGATACGACCCCTCGATGCGGAGGACGGGGCCGCCGTCGAACAGCTGTCCCTCGCACATCGCGTCGACGTCGACGTCCAGCCCCGAGAGCAGCGACGCAGCGTCTTTCACGCCCGCGAACAGTTCGAAGTCGCCGTCGGGGAACTGGTCGGCCGTCACTTCCGCGACGACGGTCGGGTTCCGCTCGGCGTGTCGAAGCGTCGTCTCCGTCCGCGAGAAATACGCGTCGGTCGCCGTCCCGTCGCGGATGGCGTCGGGACCGACGATGTCGAACGGTGGCATTGACGCCCGTTTTGCCCCCGCTCGTGAAAAGTCCGTTCGTTCGATACCCCCCGTCGAAGAGGATTCGTCTTCATCGCGCGTGAACCGAATCGAGCGCCGTCACGGTCGGCGCGTTCACGATGGTCACCGTCGTCCCCGACTGCTCGACGCGGAAGGCGTCCGCGTACGGACCTGCGGGGACGACCAAGACGTTCTCGCCGCGACGCTCCGCGCCGCGGCGCGTCCGAAGCAGGTCGCGGTACGCGATGGCGAACTCCGCGGCGTCGCCCTCGGTCGCCCACTCTATCTGGAGGACGTAGCCCGTCGCCCCCGTCTCGTTCCGATAGGGGACGAGTCGGTCGCCCGCCCACCCCGCTGTCACGTCGTGCGTGTAGTTGTACGCGCGGTAGGGGCGGGTCGGTCGCTGGAGGTGGAACACGTCGGTCCCGCCGTTGGCCCACACGGTGGCGAACAGCGACGCCTCGCCAACCGTCGTCCCCGCGGGCGACCGGTCGAACCGGTGCCAGTCGCCGCTCGACCGGTTCTGAATCCGGACCGACGCTGGCGACCAGTCGGGGTAGCGCTCCGGGTGGATGACCTGCGTCGAACTCGTCGGCGGGTTCGCGTACGCGTCGTTCACCGCTTCCCACCCCCCTCGCTGGCGGAGGTGGTGGACGAAGGCCGGGCCGTCGGAGTAGGGTTGGTACGCGGCGACGTAGACGCCCATATTGTCGTCGAGGCTCCCACCCGGACCGCTCTCGGGGCGGGGCAGACACGACCACGACGCCTCGCATCGCTCCGCGTACAGGTCTTCGACGTACCCCGCGTCGCCCTCTATCAAGCCTCGATAGCCGAGGCGCGCGTCGCGGGTTCGGTTCCCGCGGTCGAAGCCGAACTGCTGGTCCTGCAGGGCGTGGACGAGTTCGTGCGCCAGCGTTTCGCGGTCTATCGTCGGCGTCTCCGACTCGCTCACCACCACGATGCGGTCCTCACTCGGCAGGTACGACCCCTGCACCGACGCGCCGTAGAACGACTCGAAGACGCCCTCGACCGACCGATTCTCCCCCACGAGCAAGAGCGCCTCCCACACCTGTTCGTCCCACGCCGTCGCCGTCACGTTCTCGCGGGCGAGGTAGGTCTCTCTGTCGACCACGTCCACCGGCACTCGCGATTCGAACTCCAACCCGCGGAGACGCTCGACGCGGGCCATCGTCCGCGCGACGACTGCCCGTCGCTCGCTCTCGTTCAGGCCGTCGGTGGCGTTCACGGCCAGCGGTTCGTCGTACCAGTAGCCGTGCTCCCAGCCCAACCGGTCCGTCTCGGGGTCGTCGAACGCGGGGTGTGCCGGCGTGGTCGTCGCTGTCGGTGTCGTGGTGTCCGCAGAAGTCGGTGGCTCCGTCGTCGTCGTCGTCGCGTCCGTCCCAGTCGTCCCGCCACACCCGGCGAGGACGACCAGCACCGCGAGCAGGACGGTCCGCGCGTGCATACCCTCCGTCGGCGCCACGGCGGCAAAAGGGTGCCGTCAGTCGCGACGGCGGACTACCACCGCGAGGCCGACGGCGATCAGTAACCCGACGAGCGCGGGCAGCGCACCGAAGCCGGGCGCTTCCAGCCCGGTCGAATCCGTCTCGGTCGCCGTGGCGGTCGATTCGTCGCCGCCGCTCGTGTCTCCGGTGTCGCTCTGACTCCGCGGTCGAACGTCCGACAGTCCCTCGGTCGTCGGCGCGTTGACGATGGTGACGCGGGTGCCCTGTCGGTCGATGCGGAAGGCGTCGGCGAACTCGCCGTCTTCGATGACGTACGTGTTCTCCCCCTCCGAGGTGGCGTCGTGAGCGTCGAGGATGGCGCGGTAGGTGTTGTGGAACTGCGCGGCGTCCTGTTCGCTGTCCCACTCGGTCACCCAGACGTAGCCGTACTCCGCGTCCTCACCGGTTCCGTTGTGGTACGGGTACAGACGGTCGTTCCCCCATCCAGCCGACGGCGCCGCGTCGTAGTTGTACATGTCGAGCGGGCCGCTGGTCCGGGCGACGCTCCGCGGCGAGACGGTCTGGGCGCCCGCCGTCCGCGCCTGATACCAGAACATCACGTACATCGACGCCTCGCCCACCGTGTCGGAGCCGTTGACGCCCTGCTGGGGGAACGTCTCCCATCCGTCGCGGGCGCGGTCACGGTACTCGATTGGCACCGGTTCCTCGTCGGTCAGGTGGATGACCTGCTCGGTGGATTCGGGCGGGTCCTGAAACGCCTCGTCGACGGCGTCCCAGCCACCCTGCTGGCGGAGCCAGTCGATGTACACCGGGCCGTCGGAGTAGGGATGCAGTAGCGTCAGGAGGATGCCGAGGTTCGGCGGGGACTGCGACCCGCTGGAGCCTGAACTCGGCGGGTCGACACACTCCCACTCGACGCCACACCGCTCGGTGTACTTGTGTTCGATGTAGTTCGCCTCCCCTTCGACGACGCCGTCCGTCGCGAGGTCGGCGTCCTGTGTCTTCGACCCCGACAGCTGCTCGCCGAGGTCACCCGTCTGGTCCTGTAGCGCGTGAGTGAGCTCGTGAACCAGCGTCGCGTTGTCGATGGTGGGGCTATCCGGCGAATCCGTAATGATGCGGATGCGGTCGTCACCGGGGGCGTAAAAGCCCGCCGTCGAGCTGCCAGTCGCCGACTGGATGGCGTCGTTCGCGCCGTCGCTCTCGCCGACGATGAACAGCGCCTCCCACACCTGACTGTTCCACGCGTCGTAGGACGCGTTGCGCGACGAGTTCTGGTTGCGCTGGCTCTGGAACTCCTCGCGGGAGATGACTTCGACGGGGACGTCCTGTTCGAACTCCTCTTCGCGCAGGTACTCGACGCGCGCCATCGCTCGGCTGACGAGCGCGTCCAACTCCCGGTCTGAGAGGCCGTCCGACTGGTCGACGTCTATCGATTCGTTGTGCCAATAGCCGCTCTCCCACCCGATAGTGTCGCTGTCGGGGTCGGCCCGCTGTTGGGCGACGCCCGCGTCGTCGACGGCCGTCGCGGCGCCCCCGCTACCGGCCGCCGCGGCGGTTCCCGTAACGGCGGCCGGAGCGACCGACGCCAACACGATCAGTACCGCGAGTCCGACGGATACCCGCTGTCGCATACCCCCCGTTAGGATGCACTACGGAAGTACCTTGCCCGCCGGGTCGGGCCGCTTAGAGCGACCGCTCGATGACGGTCCCGCCATCGCCGACGGCGACTTCGAGGCCGTCAGCGTCGACGACGGCCCGGAGATTCGTCCCGGTGGGCGCGGTTGCGGCCGTCCAGCCCTCGGCGTCGCGGCGGAACATCGCCCCGCCATCGCCGACGGTGACCCCCGTCTCGCCCGTCACTTCCACGTCTCGGAGCGACGCGTCGCCGGTGTCCGACCGGACCCACGCGCCCTCGGACCAGCGATACACCGTGCCGTTGCCGCCGACGATGGTCACCTCGTCCTCGCCGTCGGCGTCGACGCCATAGAAGTCGCTGTCGGCGTCCTCGATGCCTCTGGCCTCCCACGTCGACCCGTCGCTGGTACTGAAGACGGTGGTGTTGCCGTCGACGGCGTAGCCCGACCGGGGACCGTAGAAGTCGATGGCGTTGATGTTCGACCCGCTCCCCGGCGTGACCGAGTCCCACGTTCCGCTGGCGCCGTTCTCGAAGCTGTAGTAGATTGCCCCGGAGTCACCCGCGACGTAGACGTTCGCGCTGCCCGCTTCGCCCGTCACGGCCACGTCGTTGAAGTTGTTCGTCACGTCGTTCGGGGCCGAGTGGTCGACGAGGGTGCGGTCGGCGACGTCGTACTCGCCGATGGCACCGCTGGCGCCGACGACCCACAGTCGCTCGCCGTCGTCGGTCACGTCGGCGCCGTAGAGGTCGTTGCCGTTCCCCGTGGGGCCGCCGCTGGCGGCGATACCCCACAGGTCGCTGCCGCGTTCGAGGATGTACCCGCCACCGCCGACGCTGTACGCGCCCGCGTTCGTCATTTCCACGTCGTGGAGGGACACGTCGACCGCCGTCTTCGCGTTCAGCCACACGCTGTCTGCGGCGCCGAGAGCCGGGACACTTGCCAGGGCGGCGCTCGCTGCGGTACCACGGAGTAACGTTCGGCGCGTCATGTCGCGCATCGTTAAATCACTCCAGTCGGGACTCAGAAGTGAGTCGGCATAAGTTAGGTGGCCGTTCGGACTACGCTGCGTCGTCGTCCGCGGCGTCGAAGAGGTCGTCGACGGCATCCTGTGCCGCCCGTGCGGCCTCGTCGGCCACCGTCTCGGGGTCCGCGTCCTCGTCCGGCGCGTTCAGATAGACGTCGACTTCCAGCACGCCGTCTTCGAACGTCACGGTCACGTCTAGGTCGCGAACGTCCGACTGTCGGTATCGCGAGAACACGACGCCTTCGGCGGCTTCCGCCGCCGTCTGCACGACGGTTTCGTCGTCGGGCACGGCCTTACGCGCCGCCAGCGCCGCCCGGACCCATCGGGCCGCCGCCAGCGCCGCCCTGCAGCATCTGCTGCAGCTCTTCCTGAAGCGACTCGAACTGGTCGCGGACGCGCTCTTCCTGTTTGCTCAGCTGCTCGACGCGCACTTCGAGGCTCTCGACTTTCTCTTCCAGGTCGTCGTGGGCCTCGTCGTACTCCGTAGAGACGAGGAGTTCGCCGACTTCACGGTACATCTCGGTGTCCTCGTCGATGTCGCCGAGGGCGTCGAGCGCCGTCTTCGACTCGTTGAGCGTCGACTCGGCCTGCTGTTTCTGCGCGGCCACTTGCTGGGCCGTCTCCTGCAGGTCCTGCAGTTCTTCGAGTTTCTCTTGGGCTTCCGGCGGCAGATTTCCTTGCATGCGCGGACCGTTGGGTCCCGGAGTGAAAAAGCCCCGTATTCCGTTCGCTCACGTCACGCTTGCGACGCCACGTCCTCGACTCGCTCCGCGACGGCGAGGAGGCGACTCCACGTGTTCGTCCCCGCACGGAGGGCGACGAGGTCTGTCGCTTCGATGCGAACTTCGACCGTCTGCGCGTCGCGCGTGACGGTCGCCGCCGACCGAGCGTCGTCTATCTCGCCGACTTCGACGCCGACGCTCCGCTCGACGCGACGAGCGCGTTCCTCGGTGTCATACTCGAACTGCAAAGAGAGGTGGTGTGGCGCGTCGTCGTCGACCGACTCGGCCACGGAGTTACTCGACGTTGACTTCCTTGACGGTCGGCGCGCGCTCCTTGAGGAGCACCCGGTGACCGCAGTACGGGCAGCGGACGCCGCCGTACTCGTCGAGTTCGACGTCGCGCTTGCACCGGGAACACTTGTAACTCATGTTATTCGTCGTCTTCGTCGGTCGCGAGCGCAGCGCGGATGGAGCGCTTGACGGTGCGGCCACCGGGCGTCTCGGGGCGGTACGCCCCGCCGGTGAACACTTCGCCCGTCTCCTCGTTCTTCCAGACGCCCGTTCCGATTCGGGTGACACTGTCACCGTCGAGCGTGGCGTTCTGCATCTCGCCTTCGATTTCCTTGACGCGCCGGCGGGCGACACGCCCGTATCGCGCGCCGAATCGGCCCGCGCTCCCAGTGCTGCGTGCCTTGTTCTCGGCCATAGTACCGATTCTTACCGTTAGCGAACGGATAAACCCTGCGAGTTTCCGTTCGTCACTGCAGGTCCGCCGCCGCCAGCGCATCGTTCAAATCGTCGCGGACGCGCTCGCCGGTTTCGCGGTTCATCGCCGTCGTGACGATGCGGTTCTCCTGCACGCTCGACCCGTCGCGCAGGAGTAAGCGCACGTTCCCGTTGTCGTCCGCCCGCGTCACCTTCGCGCGCAACCCCGACTGCGACCCCTTGCCCCCGGCGTCGATGGGTCCGGGGACGATTTTCTTCACGTGCGGGTGTTCGGCCACCGTCGAGATGGCTCGGCGCCCCGCTCGTTTGCCGATGAGCGTCGTGTGTCGCCCGCCGAGTTTCTCCTTCGGCGGCGTCTCCACGACTTCGAGCGCCCGTTCCCCGCGACGTTCCAACACCGACGCCACCGGGTCGTCGCCGGCGACGCGATAGAACTCGTAGTGGGTCTCCCCCCGCACCGCGCGGATTATCTCTCGGTCGCCCGCCGCGAACACCGTCTCCGGACGCTTTCGACGGATTTCGTCGGCGATTAGCCCGGCGAAGTTTCGGCGCTCGATGACCCGCGCCTCGCCCTCCTCCTCCGGGCGCGTCGTAATCGTCGTCTCGCCCACCGTCTCCTCCTCCTCTACCATCGTCAGCGTCGCGCGGTCGACGTCGATGTCGAGGACGACCGCGTCGCAGTTGGCGGTGCGACAGACCAGACAGTAGTCGCCCGGTCGGTCTAACGGGGTTCCACACCGCCGACACTCCATATCGGTGACAGTCGGGCGCGTCTGATAAGTCCGTCCTTCGGTGCCCAGACCCCGGCACAAAGCCCATTGGGTCCCGGCCACACACCACCTCGCATGGCCCTCCGCCCGACCCGCGTCCTCGTCGCCGCGGCTCTCGTCGTCGCCCTCCTCGGCGTCGCGGTCCCCGCCGCGGCGAGTCCGCGGCCCGTCCCCGTCTGCTCGCCCTGTGACCGTGGCTTCACCGACGCGGCATACGCCCACGGGATGGACGTCGAAATCGAACACAGCACCGCCACGATGCGCGTCCACCGCAACGGCTCCGCGACGTGGACCGTCGAGAACCGACTGAACGACACCGCGGCGGCGACGCTCGCACGCAACGATTCGCTCCGGCGCTCGCTCGCCCGTGACGCCATCGCTATCCACGACGGCACTCTCCACTCGACGAGCGTCTCGGGTGATACCGTCCGGATGCGGTACCGCACGCCCGACGTGGCGACCGATGCGCCGGGCGGCGTCCTCCGCGTCGACTACTTCCGCGACGACGACGGCCGTCTCGTCCGGTTCGGTCTCGGCGCCGACCGCCTCACCCTCGTCGCGCCGCCGGGGATGGTCGTCGGCGACGCCCTCCCCGGCGCCGACGTGTCGTCACGCCGCATGACGGTCACGTCCTTCGACTCCAGCGGCGACGGGCCGTTCGTGACGCTCGTCCCCGACGACGCCGCGCTCGCGCCCCTGTGGAGTCTGGTCGCCGTCGCGCTCCCACTCGTCCCCATCGTCGGACGCAACGTCCTCTTGTTCCTCGTCGTGCCCGGAGCGGTGTTCGCTGGCGGCTTCGCGGTCCTCGCTCGCGGCGCTCGTGCGCTCGACGCCGACGCCACGACCACGCCCGACCGTCGCGCACTCGCCGTCGTCGGCGTCGGCGTCCTCGCGTTCGCCTACCCGCTCTACGCCGGAACCGTCGTCGTGGGGTCGGAACCGTCCCTTCTCGCCGGCGGCGTCGGCGCCGTCGCTCTCGGCGCGCTCCTCTCTCTGCCCGCCGTCCGTGACCAGCTTTCCGAGTGGCGTCTCGCCGGCCTCGTCGCCCTTGCGTCCGCGCTCGCCGTCGCCACCGGCCTCCTCCTGCAGGCGTCCACTCTCCCGGACGTGAACGTCGTCCCCCTACTCTTGCCGCTACCCGTCTACGCCGCGACGCTCGCCGGCTACACTGCCGCCCACACGTCGCTCCGGCGGGGGCTGACTGTCGCCGTCGGCACGCTCCTCGTCGTCCTCGCGACGATGTTCTCCATCGCCTCGCAGGGCGGAACGCTCTACGTCCTCGCTGTCACTCTCGCCGTCTTCGGCGCCCTCGCCGCCGTCGTCGTCGGGAGTCCCTTCTTCCTGCTCGGCTACGGCCTCGCCGACTAGAGGTCCCGCGGGTCGACCTTCAGATACTCCCGGAGGACCGCCGTCGCGTACGACCCGCGCGGGAGCGAAAAGGAGATGGTCAGGGGGTCGCGCTCGACGCTCAGATTCGCCTCGACCAGAATCGCGCGTCGCGTCCCCGAGGAGTCGAAGTTGCCGGGCAGGTCGAAATCGTCGGGTGCGAGGTCCAACTCCCCGAGCACCTCGCGCTCTATCTCGCCGGGTTCGCCGTCGCCGAGTTCCGTCTCCGTCCCCACCAGCGGCGCGGTGACGAAGGCGCGTCCGCGCTCGCAGTGGCGGGTCACCACGTCGACGCGTTCCTCGTCGACTCGCTGGAGGCGGTCGGTGTCGGGGAGCGCCAACCCTTCGGGCGCGTCGGCGTCCGCGAAACACACCACGTCGCCGGCGACGGGACGGTCGAAGGGCAGGCCGCGACGCAGGCGTTCGGAGAGGATTTGGTTGAACGCGTACGACTGCGCGGCGTTGACGAAGAGTCGCTGGAGGTTCCACGGCACCGTCTCCAGCGCGTCGCGGAAGTCGGCGGGCGTCTCGCCGCCGTTCTCGACCAGTGTGTGCAGCATCGAGCGCTCGTAGCCGAGGTGCCCCGGCATCGCGTCGAGTGCCTGTTGCCAGTCGGGGTCGGCGCTCGCCGCCACGTCTTCGACCGTCGCCCGCGCCTGCTGTGTCCGGTCCGGTTCCGTCTCCGCCGGGTTGCCGACGTACGTGAGGACGGCCTCTCGCCACTCCTCGCGGACGACGTGCAGGCCCACCTCGTGCGTGACGGGCCGCTGACTGCCGAAGCGCTGGTGGCCGAAGACGTTCGGCACAGCGGCCGACCCGCCGCCGAACGCCCGCAGGTCGTCGGTCACGTCCCCGACTGCCTCGGGTCGCTTGGCGTCCGCGATGCGAATCTCGAAGGCGTTGCCCGCGAGGTCACCGAACTCCAGGTCCCGGCCGATTCGGCCCAGCGGGTCGATGTCGACGCCCGAGAGGTCGGGCAGGTCCTCGGCCGTCGCGTCCCGAATCGAGAACAGCTGCGTCGTGACCGCGCGCTTGTCTTTCGTGCCCGCCCACGACACCCGTTCGCGACTGATGCCCATCGCGTCCGAGAGCGCACTCGCGAAGTCGTTGGTGTCCCAGTCGGTGAGCGTCGCGCGAACGAGGAGGATGGGGTACGAGCCCGAATCGGCGTCGAGCGGTTCGGGGGTTATCGTCTCCAGTTCGCGCACCCGGAAGTCGCTCGGGTCGTCGCGGAGGCGCCCGCCGACGCCGGGGCCGTCGCTCACGTAGTGGTCGATGCCGACCTGCCGTTCGAGGGGATGGGCGTCGCGCATGGGCGTCAGACCAACACGCCCGCGCTCTCGACGAGGAGCAACACGCCGACGCCGACGCCGCCGAGGCCGGCGACGGTGCGAAGCGCCCGTCGGTGCCAGCCCATCGTCTGGCCCCACACAGCGGACACCGCGGCCATCGTCAGTATCGACCCGACGGCGAACGCGCCGAGGAACGAGGTGGCGGTCGGGAGGTTCGGCGCCGTGGACACGAGGGCGATGACGAGCGCTCCGCTCCCGGCGACGCCGTGGAGGGCGCCGACGAGTAGCGAGTCGCCGTCGACGTGCGTGTGGCGGCCGCCGAGCGAAAGCCGGCCGATTCGGAGGTGGCGGTGGAGGGGGTGCGTGCCGTGGGCGTGGTCGTGCCAGCCGAGGACGCCGGTCAGCATCCGTGCGCCCAACACGACGAGGACGACGCCGACCAGTCCCTCAAACAGCGTCGTCACCGACGAGGGCAGACGGACACCGAGGAGGAGGAAGGCGAGGCCGAGCGCCGCGATGGGGACGGTGTGGCCGACGCCCCACGACGCGCCGACGAATCCGGCGCGCGAGAGGGTCGTCTCTTCGCCGTCGACGAGCGTCGCGACGGCCGCGAGGTGGTCCGTTTCGAGGGCGTGCCGTGCGCCGAGGGCGCCCCCCGCGACGGCGGCGGCGACGAGTGACATACTCGGTCGTCGCCGGCGCGGCACTTTGTTGTAACTGTTTGCCGGCGCGTCGCCGAGCGAGCGCCGAGGTGCTGAGTCCGACTCACGAACGCGGTGAGTCGTCCTCACGGGTGTCGTCTGCTGGCGACGACTCTGCGGGGGGTTCGGCGGTATCCTCCTTCGGGACCAGCGAAACGTACTCGCTGCCGAGATACAGGAGGGCCGCCGTCAGTATCAGGAGCAACATCTCTCCCGTGCCGGTCGACTGGAGAACCAACCCGGTGTACGCAATCGTCGCGACGAGGACCGCAGTGCAGCGGCGAATCGTCTGTCGGAGGAGGGCAGCGTCGTCCATACGTGAGGGACATCACAGCAACGAGTGTAAACGATTGCCACTGTCGGGGTGGCAGGCGGCCCACCGCTACTGCAGTCCCTCTCAGTACAGCGAGAGGTCGCCCGTCACCCGGTCAACCTCGTCGTCGTCGCCCGGGCCGACGGCGAGTGCCGTCACCGTGCCGGGGTCCAACTGCGTGTGGCCCGCATCGCGGATGATGGCGTTCGGGAGGCCCGCCCGCTCGGCCGCGTCGGCCAACTCGAAGAGTTCGGACTCGCCGCTTCCCTTCAGGACGACTTTCTTCTGTCCCTCGCCTTTCCACGCGCGGCGGGTTCGTTCGTCGGCGTCCTCGTACGCCGAGAGCGAGGCGTGCGCGACCTGTGCCGCGAGTTTCCCCCGCCCCATCCCGAGGTCGGTCCGCGCAACGATGGCCTGTTTCATGCCCGGTCGGTCGGGCGGCCGGGACAAAGCGTCGTCGGTTAGTACGCGTCGGCGTCGACGAGTCGCTCTGCGATGCGCTGCGCGCCGACCGCTGCCGACAGCGACGGGTCGTCGGGGGCGACGGCTTCCACGTCACGCTGGAGCTCCTCGCTCAGGCGCTCCTCGAACTCCTCGACGATGCCGGGGATGCACGTCATCCCGCCCGTGAGGACGATTGGCTGGTCGAGCGCCAACTGGTACACCTTGATGTAGTCGTTGGCGAGTTCGGGCAGGAAGGCGTTGGCAATCTCCTCGACGGCCTCGTCGACGTACTCGTCGACGGCGTCCATAACGCTCCGCTCGATGGTGAACTCGTGGGAGCCGCCACCGGGCTGCTGGATGATGTCCGTGAACGGCTCGAAGTCCACGAAGTCGGCGTGTTCCTCCTTGTACTCGCGGGCCGTCGTCGTGTCGATGTTCACGCGACCCTGCGTCTCCTCCTCGACGTAGTTGGCTATCATCCGGTCCACCTCGTTGCCGGTGACCGCGCCCGTCGTGAAGGGGGCGAGTTGCTCGCCGCGGCGGTACGCCGCCGCTTCGAGGTTGGTCGAGCCGAGGTTGACCGTGACGAAGATGTCGTCGACGGCCTCTAACTCGTCGCCGAGGGCGGGGACGGCGCCACACAGCGACTCCGGATAGCTGCGGATGAGCGCCTCTCCAATCGAACTCCCCTCGATGACGGATTCGAGGTTCGCCAACCCTTCCTCGTTGTCGATGGTCGGGATGGCGTAGACGACGGCGCTGTCTTCGGGCACGTCGTTGGCCTCGATGACGGACTCGAAGAACGTCGCCGTCAACTCGGCGCGGTCCTCGTCTTCGGGGAGGCCCGAGCGCAGCGTGTACTGTACTCGGTCGGGGTACTCCCGGGCGGCTTCCTCGCCGTAGAGCACCCGTTCTTCACCAGTGATAGCGTCTTCGTACGTCGCCAGACAGGTCAGCGTCTTGACGGTCCGCAAGCCGCCGCTGCCATCGGGAATGGCGATGACCGTCCGGGTACTGCCGAGTTTGACGCCGACGGGCGTCGGTTCGTCGGTCGCCGTATCGCCATCGTCGGCCGTCTCACTCTCAGCGTCGTCGTCTTCACTCATACGCTCCGCGATACACGCGGACATGATAAATAATCACGCCCGCGATTCTCATAGGGAGTATCCGACGTCAGTATAGAGTCTCGCCGAGACGGTCCGGCGAGAATCTCTGGACAGGTACGATACCGCTATCAGTCGCGGGAAAGGGCGGTCAGCCGAGCGACGTAGTGGAGACTCACCCGGTGGTCGTCCGGGTCGAGGTCGTTGCCCTCGTTCGCGCGTGGCTCGCTAATCCCCCACAGATACCGTTCGAGCGTCTCGGCCGCGTCGTTGCCGAGCCACCCGACGCGTTCGTAGAACGCGAGCGCGTCGGCCACCGACTCCGTCCCCGCCTGCAAGACGAGAAACTCCAGCCACTCGAGGACGAGCCCTTCGGCCGTGAGCGAGGCCGGCAGCGTCGACAGATACGGCCGCGTCAGGTCCGCCGACCCTTGCTCCATCACCGCGAGGTCACGGACGATGGACTCGTGGAGCGCGGCCGTCGCCGACCCGCGGGTCGGCGTCGTTGTCTCCTCTGTCTCGTCAGTCGTCTCGTCGTCGGCCACCCGCGACTCCCGAGCCACCGGCTCGCTACTGCCTGCGCCTCGGAGTTCGGCGAGATCGTAGTTTCGCGGGTCGATGGCCATCGAACGAGGCCACCTACGGGGCCCCTCGAATTAAACTTCCCGCACGCGCGCCGCGAACGGCGGGTGGCTTTTTATCGTCCGCGCGGGACGTGTTCGGGTATGGACCCTGCGGACGTGGAGTACGAACCGGTCAGCGTGAAGGCCGTCCTCGTCGAGATGAAAGACACGGCGGAGCTGCTGATCGACCTCTCGTACTCTGCGGTCCTGCACGGGAGCGACGAGGTGGCGATGGAGGTGCTCGAACTCGAAGAGCGCATGGACGTCCTTCAGTTGCAGGCGCGGATGAGCCTCCTGATGGCCGCGCGCAACCCCGAGGACGCCGAGGCGCTCGCCCCCGTCTTGGGCGTCGTCGGCGCCGCCGAGAAGATAAGTGACGCCGCGGGCGACATCGCGAAAATCGTCCTCGAAGACATCGGTGTCCCCGAGGCGATGCGGACGGCGATTCCGGAGGCCGTCGAAACCGTCGTCCGGGGACAGGTCGTCCCCGACTCCGACTACGTCGGCGAGTCGCTCGGCGACCTCAACCTCGAAACCGAGACGGGCGTGCGCGTCATCGCCATCCGGCGGTCGGGCGAGTGGGTGCTCAACCCCGACCGCAACACCACGCTCGAAGCCGGCGACGTGGTTCTCCTCCGGGGCACCGAGATGGCGCTCTCGGGCGTGTACGAGAGCGTCACCGGCGACACGTACGACCCGCCCGAACCGGCGGCGTCCACCATCGAGGACTTGGACCGCGCCGTCGACTCCATCGTCCTGATGAAGAACATGAGCGAACTCGCCGTGGACTTGGCCTACGGGTCCGTCCTCTTCGACAGCGAGGGGGTCGCCGAGGAGGTGGTCGAACTCGAAGCGGAGGTCGACGCCCTCAAGTCCCGCTTCGAGGCGTGGGTGTTGCGCGCCGCTCCCCGCGTCGACGACCCCATCTCGCTTCGGGGCTTGGTCCACCTCGCGAGTGCGACGGAGGTCATCAGCGACGCCGCCCTCGAAATCAGCGAGGGCGTCCTGCGCGGCCTCGACACGCACCCGGTCGTCGCCGCCGCCGTCGAGGAGTCGGACGAGGTCATCGTCCGCGTTACCGTCGGCACGAACAGCCGTCTCGCCGACGCGTCCTTCGGCGACCTCCAGGTCAAGACGGAGACGGGGATGCGCGTCATCGCCGTCCGTCGGGGCGACGGCGACTGGGTCATCTCGCCCGGCCCGGAGACGACCGTCCACACCGACGACGTACTCATCGCCAAGGGGACGCGCGCGGGGGCCGGCCGACTCGCGGAACTGGCCGGCGACGACGACGCCTTCGACTCATAACTCTCGGGTGCGCCGATAGGCCGTCAGGGCCGTCAACACCGTCGTCACGAGTAGCGTCGTCGCCGACGCGAGGACGAATCCGAGGACGAGAAACCACCCTTCCGGACCGAGCACAGGGTAGCGCTGCGTGCCGCCCACGGGCCCGACGAGTTCGAACACCCGAACGAGGTAGGCGAGGGCGGCGAGGGCGACGCCGGCGACGGTGCCGATGGTCGCGTTGCGGCGCACGCGAAGTGCGTCGAGGAGTCCTGTCGACGGCGGCCGGTCGGGCGTGTCGTCGCTCACGTCGGTCGAGTGGGGGGCGAGGCTCAAAGCCCTGTCGCGGGTCCTCGGTCCGGCACTATCGAATCGCTCAAAGGGGATGAGTCCGTGGGTGAAACAATGACTTCGGTGGGCAGCGCAGACGCGTCTCCTGGGACGGTCGATACGGGCCGTCTCGAGGTCGGTGAGACTCGCGACGGCAGTTCGTTCGGACTTCCTGTCGCCGTCATCGAGGGCGCCGAGGACGGCAAGACGCTGTACATTCAGGCGGCCAGTGACGGCGACGAACTCAACGGCGTCGGCGTGGTTCAGCGGGTCGTCCCCCAAATCGACCCTGAGGAACTCGCGGGCACGATAATCGTCGTCGGCATCGTCAACTACCACGCGTATCAGGTGGCCGAACACCGCAACCCCATCGACGACACGAAGATGAACCGGGCCTACCCCGGCGACGAGACCGGCACGTCGAGCGAGCGCATCGCCGCCGCCACCTACGACGTGGCTCGCCGGGCCGACCTCGTCCTCGACCTCCATCAGGGCTCGACGAGTCGGATGATAGACGAGGTGCGCGTCCGGTGTGGCCGCCGCCACCGTCTCCACTCCGAGTGTCTCGAACTCGCGAAGACGTTCGGCTGTGGCTACGTCCTCGACCAGAAGGGCCCGGACGGCCAACTCGCTCGTGTCGCTCCCTCGGACGGCATCCCGGCTGTCGACCCCGAACTCGGTGGCGCGGTCGGCTGGGACGAGTCGAGCATCGAGACGGGCGTCCGCGGCGTGTTCAACGTCCTCTACGGCTACGGCTTCCTCGACGGCGACCCAGAAATCGAGGCCCAGACTCGCGCGAAGGCGTTCGATCAGTACGGTTCGCCCGTCGGCGGCCTCGTCACCTTCGACCCCGACCTCGGCGACCGCGTGACCGCCGACGAGACGCTGTTCGAGGTGACGGACGTGTTCGGCAACCTGAAAGCGCGCGTCACCGCCGACCACGACGGCGTTTTCTGGCGCAGTCGGCGCCTGCCGCAAGTGGCCTCCGGCGAGTACGTCTGCTCCGTCGGCAAGAACGTCGACTCGTATTAGATGCCCACCGCGCTCGTCTGCCCCGCCTGTGACCGCACCGACGACGACCGCTGGCGCTGCACCTGCGGTCATCCCCTCGAATTCGCGTCCCACCCCCGCCCGGACGGCCCCGCGCCCGACTTCTCGGCGTTCGACTCCCGCCGCGGCGTCGCCGCCTTCGACGACTTCCTCCCCGTCGACCCGCGCGTCTCCCTCGGCGAGGCGTTCACGCCCCTCGTCGACGCGCCCGCCCTCGACGCGACGCTCAAACTGGAATACGTCTCGCCGACGGGCAGTTTCAAGGACCGCGGCGCGGCGACGGTCATCGCCCGCGCGCTCGAATGCGGCGCGGACCGGGTCATCGAGGACTCCTCGGGTAACGCGGGGACGGCCGTCGCGACCTACGCCGCCCACGCGGGACTCGACGCCGACATCTACGTCCCCGACTCCGTCACGGCGGCGAAGCGTCGGGCCATCGAGGCGACGGGTGCGACTGTCGTCACCGTGTCCGGAAGCCGCGAGGACGTATCCGAGGCGTGTCGCGACGCCGTGGCGTCGGGCGAGGGCTGGTACGCAAGCCACGCCTGGAACCCCGCCTTCTTCGCCGGCACCGCGACGTTCGGCCTCGAACTCGCCGCGCAACGCGACTGGTCGGTGCCCGACGCCCTCGTCGTCCCCCTCGGCCACGGGACGCTCCTCCTCGGCGCCTACCGCGGGTTCCGCGCGCTCGTCGAAGCGGGGTGGACGGATTCGATGCCGCGACTGCTCGCGGTGCAGGCCGCGGGCTACGCCCCTATCGCGGGCGAGACGGGGACGGAGACGAACGACCTCGCGGACGGCATTCAGGTCCGCGACCCGGTCCAGCGCGAGGCCGTGACCGACGCCATCGCGGCCACCGACGGCGACGCCATCACGGTGTCGACCGAGGGCGTCCGCGAGGCCACCGACCGTCTCGGGCGACTCGGCTTCGGCGTCGAACCCACCGCCGCCGCGGCTGTCGCGGGCCTCCGTCGCTACCGCGACCGGGGCGTCCTCGACGGCGACGATGTGGTAGTTCCCCTCACCGGGCGAGCGAAATAACCCGTCACCGCCCGTTCGACGGGGTGGAGAGCGTGATGCTGACGACCGTTCCCGTCGGGTCGTTCTCGCTGAACTCGATTTTGCCGTCGGACATCCGGACCGTCCAGTAGAGTATCCAGAGGCCGAGGCCCTGCGTGTGGGTCAGCGGCGTCTCCTCGGGGACCCCTATCGCCTCGAGGTCGAATTTCGGGATTCCGCTCCCCGTATCGGCAATCGAGACGGTGGCCGTCTCGCCGCCACGCTCCGCGTCGACACGCACCGACACGTCGGCCGCGTTGTGCTCGATGGCGTTCGTAATCGCCTCGCGGAGCGCCAACGGCAGGGCGACGTGGCCGACGACCGGACACGTCTCCGGGAGCGTCGATTCGACGTCGGCGTCCGGATACTCCTCGCGCACCTGTCGTATCTGCTCCTTGAGCACCGACGTGAGGTCGAGTTCACACCGCTCGTCGGTGTCCCAGATGGAGACGATTTTTCGCGTCCGGTCGGTGGTCTCCAGGAGCGTTTCGAGATGGTTGCGAACCAAGTCGATATCGGCTCTGACCGCCTGCGAGTCGGTTTCCTGCTCGATGTTTCCGAGATAGCCGAGCGCTATCGACAGTTCGTTCCGGAGGTTGTGTCGCAACACGCGCTGGTTGATGCGGAGCAGTTTCGTGAGTTCTTGTGTCTTGGTGAGCCGTTCCTCGGACTGAACGACATAGACGCCGCTCCGCGTCCCGACGGCGGCGCCGAGCGACGCCGCGAACGACAGGAGAAAGGACTGTTTCGGGTGTGGCTCGCCGATGGACCACGTCAGCCACACCGCGAGCGCAAGTAGCGTAAAGGAGATGGCGACGCCGATTCCGAGCCACAGCGCTCGCCACTGTCCGGCCGCCGAAATCGACCGGTCGGCGAGTTCGTAGCCCGTGTAGAGAACGATGAGCGAGAGCCCCACTATCATGAGCGACTCAAGGAGGGTCTCCAACCCGCCGGTCTGGATGCGGTAGTGGACGAGTCCGAGGCCGAAACAGAGCGCCCCCACGGCGTAGAACCCGTGCCGTGGGCGGACGGCCTCGGTCGAGAACTCCATACGATGTCCTGTGAACTGACGGGCAAAGACTTTCGCCAGTATCTATAAATAGGAGTTCGGTTGACACGTTTCGTCCGGTCGCCTCACCGCTCCGGATGCGTCGGCGCGTCGAATCCGCCCCGAACCAGTGGCTTGGCGACGTGTCGACGGGCGCAGGGCGGCACCTCGTACCACCCCGTCTCCAACTCGCGGTCGACCGGTCGCTCCACGCGGCCGGGCGCCGTCGTCCCGCAGTCTCGGCACCGATACCCCTGATTCCGCCCGGCGCTCTCCATCGACCGGTCGCAGTCGGGACAGGTCGGCACGACCGATTCGGTCCGCACGGGCGTCCGAAGCGCGAACTTCTCGAGTTTGAGCGTACCGTCGCTCACCTCGCCGCAGACGGTCACGTCGTCGCCGACTCGGAGGCGGCGGACCCGGTCGCGGAAGCGTTTCGTCGGTTCGAACGCCACGCAGGGGAGGCGGGCGTTGCCGTCCTCGACTGCGAAGTGGACGTGCCCGCCCGCGCGCGTCTCGGGGGCGTCGGCGACGGCGCCGTCGACGCGGTAGGCGCGTCCGTCCCGGACCCCGTCGACCGTCCCCTCGCGGAGGTGGGCGTCCGTCCCCTGATTCGTCCGGTAGGTGACCGCGCGAGCGACAGGTTCGCTCTCGATGGCGGCCGCGACAGACTGGACGGTATCGGGGTCGTCGCCGCGAATCCCGTAGAGAATCGGGCCGGGCGCCGCGGGCACGCAGACGAGTTCGTCCTCGACTCGGTCGATAGTGTCCCACGCGTCGGGATACGCGGCTTCGGCGGCGGCGACGACGCTCTCGCGGTCCACGTCGCGGGGCGTCCCGCACCGCGACAGGTCGCGGTAGGCGATGCGTTCGTACGTCCAGTCGTCGAACGCACGGTGGGCGCCCACCGCGGCGAGGGCGCCGATGCGGCCGCGGCCGCCGCGATGCCGGTAGTCCAGTCGGTCCAGTAGTGCCACCGCGTCGTCGACCGTCAGCAACTCCCGGAGAGCGCGACGGGAGAACTCGGCCACCGCGTCCGGCACCGTCGTCGCTCGCTCGGCGGCGACGACGACGCCGGGGTCCGTCCGCGGGTCGTCGTCGACGGCGAACTCCTCGACGGTCCGCGTCGCTATCTCGAACGCTCGGTCCGGGTCGAGGTCGGTTTCGAGACAGAGCGCGGCGTTGCCTCGCGTCTTGTGTTCGACCGCGGGGTTGAGCCGAATCAACAGGCGGCGCTCGACGGCCCCGCCCGCGGCGTCGAGTGCGTCGGCGACGCGGGCGGCGACGTAGGTCGTACACATCCCCGCCGTCCGGGAGTCCGTGTCGTCGAGGCCGACGAGTGTCACGGGCGAGCGTAGGTGCCCGCGCGGTGAAAGCGGTTTCGCGTCAGTACTGCCAATCGCCTGACGCCGGCCGGGTCGCCGACACAACTTATATATGCCGCGGAACGCCTATTTTATACTATGTCACGGTCAGCACTGGTCGGAAACATCACTGCGATGCTCCAAGACGCGGGATTCGCGGTGAGCGACCGGTGTTCGATTCGCCCGAAGAGCTTCGACTTGGCGGCCCGGCGCGGTGACGACCTGCTGTTGGTGAAGATTCTCGCCAATGTCGACTCGCTCGACGCCGAGACGGGCGTCGAGATGCGCCGACTCGGCTCGTATCTGTCGGCGACGCCGCTCGTCATTGGTCTGCGGACCCGCGACGAGGACCTGAAACCCGAAGTGGTGTACTTCCGTCACGGGATTCCGGCCATCAACCCCGATACCGCCTACGACCTGTTCATCGAAAACGTCTCGCCGCTCATCTACGCCGCGCCCGGCGGCCTCTACGTCAACATTGACGGCGACTTGCTCGAAGACCAACGCGAGGAGCGCGGGTGGAGTCTGGGTCGCTTGGCGACCGAGCTCGGCGTCTCGCGACGCACCGTCTCGAAGTACGAGGACGGCATGAACGCCAGCATCGAGGTGGCGGTTCAGTTGGAAGAGCTGTTCGACCAGCCGTTCAGCGACCCCGTCGACGTCATGGAGGGCGCCGAGGAGGTGCGCGAGGCGGACCCGACGCCGCAGGACCCCGCCGTCGAACCCGACGAGGACCACGTCCTCGCCGTCCTCGCGCGCGTCGGCTTCACCGTCCACCCGACGACTCGCGCTCCCTTCACCGCCGTCAGCGAGGACGGCGACCGCGAAATCGCGAACCTCCTGACGGGCCACTCGGCCTTTACGCGGAGCGCAGAGAAGCGCGCCCGCATCATGTCCTCGCTCGGCGAAGTGACTCGCACCCGGTCAGTGTACGTCACCGAGGAGCGAGAGAAACGCGACTCCGTCGAGGGCACCGCGCTCGTGAGTCAAGACGAACTCGCGGCGCTTCGCGACGCCGACGACCTTCGGGACCTGATTCTGGAGCGGGCGCGTGCGCCCGCGGAAGGATAGCTTACGCGCCGTACGTCTCTTCCAGATACTCGACGATATCGTCGCTCTCGGGCATCCCCTCGACGTCGTGGTCGGGGTCGACCAGGACGGGAACGCCCGTCTGCCCGCTCACTTCTTCGACTTCGGTCCGTTCGGCGTGCGAACGCGGCACTTCGTGGGAGGTGTATTCGAGGCCGAGTTCGTCGAGTTTCGTCTTTACCTTCGCGCAGTAGGGACAACCGGGGAGTTCGTACAGTTCGAGTGATGGCATCACTCGGTGTAGTGGCTCCGCGAACTTGAGCCTCGTGGGTGTGTGCGCGGCGCCTACGCCAGCGTGTTCGTCCGCACCACGAAGTAGAGGACGAACGCGGCAGCGAGCACCCAGTGACCGGGGCGCACGTCGCTCCACTCGCCGCGCGCGGCTTTCACGATGGGGAAGGTGACGATGCCCGCCGCAATTCCCGTCGCGATGGAGTAGGTGAGCGGCATGACGAGAATCGTCATCCCCGCGGGAATCGCGTAGGAGAGGTCGTCCCACGCGATGTCGACGACGTTGCCGAGCATCACGACGCCGATGACGACGAGGGCGATGTGGGAGGCGTAGAGCGGAATGGCAGCGGCGAGAGGGACGACGGCCAGCGACGCGAGAAAGAGGAGTGCGACGACGAGAGCGGTCATGCCCGTGCGGCCGCCCTCCTCGACGCCGGACGCCGATTCGATGTACGTGGTGACCGTCGAGGTGCCGAGCATCCCACCGACGGTGGTGCCGACGGCGTCGGCCATCAGCGGTTTGTCGATGTCGGGCAGGTTACCGTCGTCGTCGAGAAAGCCCGCGATTTGGGCGACACCGGTGAGCGTCCCGGCGGTGTCGAAGAAGTCGACGAAGAAGAACGTGAAGACGACGAGCGCGAAGGTGAACGCCTCGATGTCCGCGATACCGCTGACGAACGCGCCCGCGAGGGGCGTGATGTCGTAGGTGGCGCTCGCACCGCCGGCAACGAGGGCGTCGGCAGCGTCGCCGCTCACGAGGCCGGACGCGGCGACGCCCCACCCGAGCAGCGAGGTTGCGACGATGCCGATGATGATGGAGCCACGAATCCCGCGGGCGTAGAGCGCGAACGTAAAGAGCAGGCCGACGACGGAGACGATGGCGACCGGGTCGGAGGCGACGGCGCCGAGCTGCACCAGCGTCTCGGAGTCGTCGACGACGATGCCCATCGCCTGCAGGCCGATGATGGCCAAGAAGAGGCCGATACCGGTGCCGACGGCGAACTTGACCGGTTCCGGGAACGCCCTGATGACGTACTCTCGCGCCCCGACGGCGGTGAGAATGATGAAGATGATGCCCTCGACGACGACGGCGGCCAGCGCCGTCTGCCACGAGATGCCGAGCGACCCGACGACGGTGAACGCGAAGAAGGCGTTCAGGCCGAGGCCCGGCGCCTGTGCGAAGGGACGATTCGCGTAAAACGCCATTATCAGCGTCGCTACCGCCGCCGCGATGATGGTGACGACGGCGAGCATCGCCACCACTTCGGAGTAGGAGTAGCCGGGGACGCTGATTCCGTCCTGAATGGGTATCTCGGGGTTGTCCGCGAGGATGCTCGGATTCACCACGACGATGTACGACATCGTCAGGAAGGTGGTGATGCCCGCGAGCACCTCCGTCCGGAGCGTCGTGCCGTGCTCCTCGAAGCCGAAGTAGTTCGCCAGCGAGTCGCGTAGCGCCATTATGCGTGACCGTATCCGCCATTCGGGACTTAACAGTTGGCATGCGAACTCGCCGAGTTCGGCGCGAACGCTGCCCGATTAGCGGTCTGCCAACAGGTCACTCGCCGTCAGGAGAGCTTCGAGTTCGATCCCGTGCTCCGCGAGCAACTCGCTCGCTCCCTCCTCGCGGTCGACGACGACGACGACCCGGTCGACGACGGCGCCCGCCTCTCGAAGCGCCTCCACCGCATCGAGCGCGCTCTTGCCCGTCGTCGCGATGTCCTCCAAGACGACGACGTGGTCGCCCTCGGACAGGCGACCCTCGATGCGGTTGCCCGTGCCGTACTCTTTGGCCTGCTTGCGCGCGATGACGTAGGGCTGGCCGGTCTCGGCGCTCGTGACGGCCACCAGCGGGACGGCGCCGAGCGCGACGCCAGCGAGCGTCTCGTCGTCGCCGACGCGCTCTGCGAACGCCTCGGCGATGAGCGAGAGACATCGGGGGTCGGTCTCGAAGAGGTACTTGTCGACGTAGTAGTCGCTCGTGCCGCCGTGGGCGAGTTCGAACTCGCCGAACTTCACGGCCTCCGCGTCGCGGAGCGCCTCGATGAGTGCGTCGTTCGTCATTGGCGTGTTCGGGGCCGCGAACAGACATAAACGGGACGATTCACGCCGCGCGCTCTACCACGGCTCCGATTTCAGCCCCAACCAGTACGCGCCGGCGTTCGTCGTCACGTGCAGGAGCGGCGTCGCGACGGCGACGACGACGAGGCGCCCGAGCGAGAACGTCGCCAGCGTCCACGCGGGTGCGAGAAGCACGGCGAGGCCGAGCGCTCCGACGACGAAGTCGAGTTGGTCGAGGCCCGGGACCGCGGCGCCGCGCTGGCGGCCGAGCCGTCGCTTGAGAAGGGAGGCGAGGACGTCGCCGAGCATGGCGCCGAACGCGAGGCCCAGCGCCGCCAGCGGCGGGAACGCGGGGAGGTCGACGCCGAGGAGCGCCGACGCCGACGGGCGGGCGACGTTGAGCAGGGCCGCCAACGCGAGGCCGCCGAGGGTGCCGACGGCCGTCCCGCGCCACGTCTTCCCGTCGCCGAGGACGCGCCGCCCGGCGAACTCTCGCCCGCCGTCGATGGGTCGGCCGCCGCCCGCGAGGACGGCCACGTTGTTCGGGACGTACGCCGGCAACATCGCCCAGAGCGCGCCAGCGACGAGCGAAACGAGCATACCTCGCCGTTGGTGGCCGCGGGGTGTTAAGAGGGACGGGTCCGACGCGGGTGGCCCACGTTGAAGGTCCCTCCCCACCACACTCCGACAATGTCTTCGTGGAGACGTGACGTGGCCAGCGGACTGGTGGTCCTCGTGCCGATTTTCGTCATCCTGTTCGTCCTCAACTGGCTTTACTCGCAGGTTGCCGACCTGCCCGTCGTGCGGACGCTCCCCCCGGAGTACGGCGTCCCCGTCGCCATCGTGGTCTTTGCCATGCTGGTGTTGTCGGTGGGCTACCTGATGCGGACGACGGCCGGCCGCCTGTTCGAATCGGGACTCGACAGCGCGATGAACCGGGTGCCGCTCGTTCGCGTCCTCTACAACGCGTCGAAACTCGCGGTGGAGACGGCGCTGACGGGGACGGAAGACCTCCAAAAGCCGGTTCGGCTGGAGACGTGGCCGGGCATTCGGATGACGGCGTTCAAGACGGGACAGACCACCTCCGACGGGCAGGAAGTGCTGTTCATGCCCACGGCGCCGAACATCACGACCGGATTCGTCATCGAAGTCGACCCGGACCGCATCGAGGAGACGGGCGAAAGTGTCGAAGAGGCGCTGACGCGCATCCTCAGCGCTGGGTTCGCGGAAGAGGAAGACCACATCGACATCGCCGTGGAGACGCCCGCCGAACCGTCCGACGACGATTAGACGTCGACGTACTCGAACCAGTCGTCGTGGTCGTCGGTCCGGCGTTCGACGAGGTCGAAGAAGGCCTGCTGAATGTCTTCGGTGATGGGTCCGCGGGTCCCCTCACCGACGACGACGTTGTCCACCTTCCGAATCGGCGTCACCTCGGCGGCGGTGCCGGAGAAGAACAGCTCGTCGGCGTTGTTGAGTTCGCCTCGGCTGATGGTCGCGTCGTCGTGGACGGTGTAGCCCAGTTCGCGCGCCAGCGTAATCACGGTGTTGCGCGTGATGCCGTCGAGGATGCCCTCGGCGAGGCCGGGGGTGTAGAGCTCGCCGTCGCGGACGAGAAACAGGTTCTCGCCCGGCCCCTCGGCGACGTTGCCCTCCTGGTTCAGGAGGAGTGCCTCGACGTAGCCCTCGCGTTTCGCTTCGAGACTGGCGAGCACGCTGTTGACGTACGGGCCGGAGGTCTTCGCATTGGTCGGAATCTGCGAGGAGGCGTACTTGCGCCACGAGGAGACGGTGACCTCGACGCCCTGTTCGAGTGCGTCCTCGCCGAGATACGCACCCCACGGCCACGCGGCGATGGCCACCTGTTCCGGGCAGCTCTCGGGATTCAGGCCGAGCATGTCGTAGCCGTAGTAGGCCACCGGGCGGATGTAACACGATTCGAGCTCCTGCCGGCGGATGAGTTCCTTCGTCGCCTCGGTCAGTTCCTCGCGGTCGAAGGGAATCTCGAGGTTGTAGGGCTTCCCGGAGTCGTAAAAGCGGTCGAGGTGTTCTTCCCAGCGGAAGATTGCGGGGCCATTTTCGGTGTCGTAGCAGCGGACCCCCTCGAAGACCCCGGTGCCGTAGTGGAGACCATGGGTGAGGACGTGAATCTGGGCGTCGTCCCAGTCGACGAACTCGCCGTCCAGCCAGATGGTGTCGACGTCGCCCGCCTCCCGCATCTCTTCGAAGCTCATCTCACAGTCCTCCCGTGACTCGGTCGCTACTCGTTTGGGTCGCCTCGGTAGAAGTCATCGTCTCGAGCGACATGAGTTGTGACTGTGTTATCCCAATCCAGTCTTAACAGTTTCCGTGCGGGGGCCACTCGCCGGTACTCCTCGCACACCGCTTCGCCGGCGAGTCGGCGCTTACAACCCGCCGACGAGCGTCGCCCCGTCGACGAACGCCAGGTCGTGTCGGCTGGCGTACGCCCGTGCGTCGGCCGTCGAGAGCGCCTCGCCCGTCTCGTCGTCGAGCATCTCACAGCCCGCGACAGCGGGTTCGACGCCGGCCTCGCGGGCCAGCGCCAACCCGAGTTCCGTGTGGCCGCGACGCTCAGCGAGGAGGGCCGGCGACGCGCGCAGGAGATGGACGTGGCCGGGCGTCCGGAACTCCGCGGCGAAGGCGTCGACGCCGTACGACTCGTCCTCGCTCACCTCGCCCAGTCGGCGGATGGTCAGCGCCCGGTCGTTGTCGGTGACGCCCGTGAACCCGTCGCGGTGGTTGACCGTCAGCGAGAACGAGGGGCGGGCGTCGTAGCCGAGGTCGGTGTGGTCGTTCGCGGGGTGGTCGACCGTTTCGTGGCGGAAGGGGAGGTCGAACCGCTCCGCGACGGCGTCGGTCAACGCGACGAAGATGAGTCCGCCGCCGTCGTTACGGAGACGCGCCACCGCCTCGGGCGTGACGGCGCTCGCGGGGTAGAGCAGGTCCGTCTCGCCCTCTCGGTCGTCGGCATCGTGGACGAGTACTGGTTCGCCCGCCCGGAAGGCCTCGATGGCGCGCGCCAGCCCACCCGTCGATTCACCCTGCATCACGCGTCACCGAGGTGAATCGTGAGGCGGTCGCCGTCGGACAGGTCGAGCACCTCGCGCAGTTTGATCGGCGCGATGAGTTCCAGCTGCGTCTCGTCGTGATGGGTTCGCTCCGGGACGATGACGTGGGCGCCGTCGTACGTCGCGCCGTCGCTCTCGACGCGCGCGGCGTAACACGTCGCCGGGCCGAAGGTCCGGTCGCCGTCCTCCCAGCCATCGATTCGGGTCGCCGTCGCCGACAGCGCGGCCATCTCGCCGCGCGTCCGCGCGCTCTCGGGCGTGAGTTCGACGTTGAGCGTCCCGGCGAAGGGTTCGTAGCCGAGGCGGTCGCGGAACTGCGCCATATACCCCGACAGCGAGATGTAGTGTTTCCCCTCGCCCATGCCGCTGGTCACGGTTCCCTCGAGTGCGAGCGTGGTGTCCGACTCGAACAGCTGTCGGTAGTCGCCGTACTCGCGCCGGAGGCGGGCCGCGCCCGCGTCCGTGACGGTGACGCGCTGTCCGTCGGCCAGCACGTCCCGGTCGACGAGGCCAGCGTCGTCGAGTCGCTGGAGGCGCCGTGACGCGGTCTGGGCCGACGCGTCGAGATGCTCGGCCAGCCCGGAACAGGAGAGCTTCGTCCGACCGTCGAGGCCGCCGTCGAGGGCGACCTGCTTCAACGCGGCGAGTTCGTCGGGACCAACCGTCGTCGCCGCTGCGGTCTCTGCCATGGCCGGACTTACGCCTCGTCGCGGATAAGCATATCGAATGTGGAATGCATCACAAAATCGTGATAGTTAGCGAGTCCTACGCCGGCAGGGCGACGCCAGCGACCAGAGACCCGCCGACGGACGACACCGCGAACGCCCCCAGTCCGAGTGCGAGCACCAGAAACACCAGTATCCACCACAGCGGGACCGCGTTCGACTCAGCCATACGTTGGTGTCGTCGCGGCGGCCCCAAAGAACTTCCCGTTCAGCGGAGGAGCCAGCGCAGGAACCCGGTCCGCTCCGAATCCTCGGTCTCTTCTGCGGCCGCCAGCGACGGGTCGTCGACGAGGTCGGCCGCCAGTCGCTGGTACGCCCGCGTCGCCGGCGCGTCGGGTGCCGCGACGACCAACGGTTCGCCCGCCTCCGCCGCCTCTCGAACCGCGTCGTCTTCGGGAATCGCCTCCCGGACTGGCACGTCGAGGCGGTTGGTGACCACGCGCACCGCCTCGTCGACGCCGTCGGCGTCGACCCGCGTCACCACCGCCCCGGCGACGGGCGTTTCGAACCGCGCCGCCACCTCGCGGGTCCGTTCCGTGTCGTCGAGTGCGCCCCGTTCGGCCGTCGTGACTAGCAGTATCTCGTCGGCGACGCGGAGCGGTTCGATGCTGTCGTGACTCAGCCCTGCCGAGGTGTCGACGAGCACCGTCTCGGCGTCGAGGCCGTCGAACAGGGCCGAGAGGTTCGTCGGGTTGGCGGCGCCGAATTTGTCGATATCGGCCGAGGCCGGGAGCACCGAGAGGCCGACCGGTCCTTCGCGTATCGCCTCGCTCGCGGTGACACGTCCCGCGAGTACGTCGTGGACGGTCGGCCCGTCGTCGGCGTCGACGCCGAGGGCGCCGGCGAGGTTCCCCATCCCGAGGTCGGCGTCGACGACGGCCGTCTCGTGACCCCCGGCGGCGAGCGCCGCGCCGAGGTTCGCCACCGTCGTCGTCTTGCCGACGCCGCCTTTGCCGCTGGCGACCGCGTACACCCGTCCCATCTGTCGTCAGGAACCTCCGCCGACTGGCATATAACTCTACTCCCCGATTCCGACCGGCAAGCGACGTGGTCCCCAGTCAAAGATTACTTAGCCGCGAGCGGACTATTAACGCCAATGAGTACCGACACGCAGGACGCCCCCGACGACCGTCGGAGGTACGAGTTCCGAAAGGTCATCGAGGACCTGAAGGAGTACGAGGGCTCCGGCACCCAACTCGTCACTATCTACATCCCGCCGGACAAGCAGGTTTCCTCTGTCGTCGCCCACGTCACCCAGGAGCACTCCGAGGCGAGCAACATCAAGTCCAAACAGACCCGGACGAACGTCCAGGACGCCCTCACGAGCATCAAGGACCGTCTCCGCTACTACGACACCTACCCCCCGGACAACGGCATCGTCATCTTCAGCGGTGCTGTCGACGCCGGCGGCGGGCAGACCGACATGGTGACGAAGGTGCTGGAGAGCCCGCCCGACCCCATCCAGTCGTTCCGCTATCACTGCGACTCCGATTTCCTCACCGAACCGCTGGAGGAGATGCTGTCGGACAAGGGGCTGTTCGGCCTCATCGTCCTCGACCGACGCGAGGCGAACGTCGGCTGGCTCAAGGGCAAGCGCGTCGAACCCGTCAAGAGCGCCTCGTCGCTCGTCCCCGGCAAGCAGCGAAAAGGTGGCCAGTCCGCCCAGCGATTCGCCCGCCTCCGCCTCGAAGCCATCGACAACTTCTATCAGGAGGTCGCCGAGATGGCGAACGACCTGTTTGTCGCCCAGCGACACGAACTCGACGGCATCCTCGTCGGCGGCCCCTCGCCCACCAAAGACGAGTTCCTCGACGGCGACTACCTCCACCACGAACTGCAAGACCACGTCGTCGGCAAGTTCGACGTGTCCTACACCGACGAATCCGGCCTCTACGACCTCGTCGACGCCGCGCAGGAGGTCCTCGCCGACCAAGAGGTGATGAAAGACAAGGTGCAGATGGAGGAGTTCTTCGAGAACCTCCACACCGGTGACCTCGCCACCTACGGGTTCGAGCAGACCCGACGAAACCTCGTCATGGGCTCCGTCGACCGCTTGCTCATCAGCGAGGACCTCCGCAAGGACGTGGTCGTCTACGACTGCGACGGGCAGGAGGAGTTCGAGGTCATCGACCGCCGCCACGACACCCCCGACCACCAGTGCGACGACGGGAGCGAGGCCGAAGTCCAGGAGCGAGAGGACGTCATCGAGCACCTGATAGATATCGCCGAACAGCGCGGCACCGAGACGAAGTTCATCAGTACCGACTTCGAGAAGGGCGAACAGCTCCACAACGCCTTCGGTGGTGTCGCGGGCATCCTGCGGTACTCTACCGGCATCTAAAGCAGCTACTTTTTCGGTGGTCGGAATCGACGCCCTCGGTATGTCCCTCCTGCGACGACTTCTCGCTCGCCGTGACGACCGCCCCGTCTTCGCCGCCGTCTCCCTCCTCGCGCTCGTCGCCCTTGCTACCTACCCCGCCGTCGACTGGTATCTCCGCGCGCTCGACATCGCGCCCCGCTTTGGCTTCTGGGACTTCGGCGCGTACGGCGGCGCCGTCGACCGCTGGGTCGCTGGCGACTCGCTCTACGTCAGAAACGAGGACGGCGGCTACCACGGCAGCTACCTCTACCCGCCTATCGCGCTCCTCGCGTTCGCCCCGTTGCTGCTCTCCTTGCCTTTCCGACCCGCCGTCCTCGTCTGGACCGTGGGGACGACGCTCCTTCTCTGGGTGGCGCTCCAGCGCCTCGTGGGCGCGCTCGGCGTCTCGCTTCGCCCGTGGGAGCGACTGGCGCTCCTCCCGGTGCTCGTCGGCTTCCACCCGCTCCTCCTGTCGATAAAGCTCGGGCAGACCGCCGGGGCGCTCGGCGCCCTCCTCACCTTCGCGGCGTCGGCGTCGCTCCGCGGCCGAGGGTATCTGAGCGGTGTCCTCACCGCCTGCTGTGGCGTCGTCAAACTCCCGTACGCGCCCGCCGGCGCACACCTGCTCGCGGACCGGCGGCGCTTCCTCGGCGCCGTCGGCGGCGGCCTCGCGCTCCTCGCACTCTCGCTGCTCGCCTTCGGCGTCGACGCCCACCGTACCTTCATCGAGGTCCTCGCGTGGGGTGTCCGCGAGGGCGGCGCCGCTCGCTCGCCGACCATCTGGCTCCCGCCGTACTACCGCCCGCTGTACAGCGTCCCCTACGGACTGGTGATTCGCGTGCTCGCCAGCCTCGCCATCGTCGTCGCCGTCGTCCGCGCCGCCCCCGACGCCCGCCGCGAGACGACGGCGCTCGGCTTCGCCGCCGTCCCTCTCCTCGCGCCGCTCACCTACGCCTACTACTTCGTCGCGGCGGTTCCGGCCGTCGTTCTCCTCGTCGCCGCCGAACTAGACCGACTCGACGGCCGTCCGGCCGTCCCCGTCGTCGGCCTCCTCTTCCTCCAAGTTCACTCCTACGGCCTGCACGGTCTGGGCGCCATCGCACCCGGCTGGTATCCCGAGGTGTTGCTCCAACCCGGACTCTTCGGCAATCTCATCGTCGTCGGACTGGCGTTCGCTCGCGTCGCCGCCGCTGGCGACCCCCTTTTCGTTCAATCGCTGACGGCGGCGGTCGGGCGACGCGACTAGCGAAGGAGTTCCGCCAACTGGTGGCGGCGACGCGACAGGTCGACGTGTGGCTCCACGTCCTCCGCGTCGACGAGGCGGTCGAGCGTCAAGAGTACGTCCGCGCCCGCCCGCTCCGCGTACGAACAGCAGTCGTCGATGCCGTCGCGGCGGAGCGCGAGTGAGTCGAGCAGACCGAGCGCGAGTGCGAGCGCTGCGCCAGCCTCACCGCTCGGGAAGGCCGGAAGGATGGCGTCGAACTCCGGGTCGGCAGCCCCCTCGTCGGCAGGTTGTGTCCGAAGACAGCGAGAACAGATGGTCGCGGCAGCGCCTTCGCCCGGTGCGTGCGCTCGAAGGTCCGCCGGGACGGTGAAGGCAATCGAGCGCGCGCCACAGGCCGAACAGGGCATTATTGTAACCGTTCGCCTATCAGTCGCCTGCGGCGACGGCTTCGACTTCAGCCTCTTCTTCTTCTTCCTTCTCCTCTGCTTCCTTCTTGGCCTTGATCTTCTTGAGGCGGAAGATTTCCTCGCGCTCCTGCTCTTCGAGTTTCTGCTCGATGTACTCCTTGTTCTCGTGGAGGTCGGGGAGGAGCTTGAACTCGAGGGCGTTGACGCGGCGCTTGGTGGTCTCGATTTCGGTCAGCATCTTCTTCATCGCCGTCTCCACCTCGGCGGCGAGGATGATGGATTCGAGGAGTTCCTCGTAGGCGTCGGCGGCCTCGTCGATGCGGCCCGAGGAGCCGAGCAGGCCGTAGCCACGCTGATCGAGACTCTTCTTGACGCGGGAAGACTCGATCTGCGGGACGACCACGCCCATGATGTTCTTCGACTGGGTCGTGATCTCGGGGTGCTCTTTGAGCGCCGAGGCAGCGCCGCGAACCGCCACGTCGCCCTCCATGGCTCGCGCCATGTTGATCTTGCGCTGGGCCGTCTGGTAGTTCTCGTCGAGGTCGGCGCGGATGTCCTGGGCCTGGTCCAGGATGTCCATGAACTCCATGATGAGGCCGTCCCGCTTCTGTTCGAGCGTGTCGTGGCCTCGCTCGGAGAGTTCGATCCGGTCCTCTATCGCCATGAGGTTCTTGCGCGTGGGTTTGACGTCCTCGGCCATTGTCGGACCGTTGTGGACCGACCCTGTTAACCTTTTATTTTACGCTCACGAGCCGCCCGCCCGTCCGATTCCCGCGTCCTCCACGAGGTCCATCCACGTCACCACTGCGACGTGTGGCAGAGTCAACACGGCGACGACGACGAGATACAGCGCCGCCAACACCCGCGGTTCGGTCCCGACGCCCGCGACGACGGCCACGCCACCGAGGCCGGCGAGCGAGACGGCGGTCAGCGGCACCGCGTTCCACCCCGTCCGCGCCAGCGCCGCGAGCGTCCCCCGGTCGACGAACGCCCCCCGCGCCCGGTCGTCGACGGCCGCCAGTCGCCCGACGTGACGGAGCGAGTGCCACACGCAGAAGTAGACGCCGACGGCGACCAACGGCGGAACGACGAGGAAAAACGCCCACAGCAGTCCCGTCTCCGCGGCGTCGCGGCGCCACGTCCCACCGGAGCGATGGCTCGCGGCGAGGACGAGGCCGGTCAGCACCGCGAACGCGACGCCGAGGGCCGCACGCGTCGTCGGCGCCCACAGCCACCCCGCGTGCAGGTCGCCGCCGAACAGCGCCACCCACGCGTCCACCACCCGCCGGTACTCGTCGGGGTAGCGCAGGAGTGGGACGAGCATCGGCAGGCCACCCCGAACAAGGACTGTTCCCGCGCGCACGCCCGCGCTATCGAGATGCGACCCCCCGAGCGCGTCCAGCGCGTACAGGTCGCCCTGTCCCCAGTGGAGCCACGTCAGCGCGACGAACAGGACTGCGGCCGCCACCGGCGCCACGAACCACAGCGCCGCGTACGCGCCCCCGAGCAGGAGATAACACCCGCCCACGGCGACCAAGACTCGGAGCGTCACCGGTCGTCCCGCCGCGTGGGCCGGCGCGAGGTGGTCGACGGCGCCGTGCGGGAGGCCGAAGACGACCAGACTCGCCGCCAGCGGGAGGTACGGCGCCCACGCCGGCAGTCCGAGGTCGACGCCGCTCGCCGTCACGAGGAGCGACCCGGCGGTGAGTAGTGCGACGACGAGCCACGCGGGCCGACAGCCGACCGCGTGCATCAGCGCGGCCGACGCCGACGCGTCGTCTCGGCGCATCTACCGCGCGCCCGCGTCGTCCGCCTCGGTCGCGCCTCGCCGGTCCAACACCCACCGATAGAGCACGAGGCCCTGCACGACGAACAGGTTCGTCACCACGAAAAAGAGCGCCTCCTCGACCGGGAGGCCCGCTATCTCGACGCCGGTCGTGTATCGGGGCGAGAGCGTCCAGATACCGTACTCGATGGCCACTCGGTCGGCGACACACAGGTACGTCGTGGGCACTAGCGTCCCGAGGACGACGAGGCGTCGCCGCGCCCAGAGCTGTGGGGCGCCGACTGCCCACTGGAGCGCCAGCACCGGCGCCGCCCACGCCAGAATCGCGCCGAGATAGAGCGTCGCGTCGGTCCCGAGCAGGCGCCACCCGGCGACGCCGAGGGCGACGGCGACGCCCGTCGTGGCGACTCGGGTCCCGACCGGATTCGAGGGCGTCGTCAACCCGCGCGGGAGCGAGAGGTGCGAGAGCCAGAGCGCCGTCAGCCACGGCTGAACGAGGATGAACGCGTACTCCTCGATCGGTGCGTAGCCGATGGTGGCGAGCGTGCTGCCCTCGCCGTACGACCAGACGCCCGTCGCGATGAGGTAGTTGTCCCACGGCGTCGTGTACGCCAGCGCGACGACGGCGATGAGTGCGACGCCGCCCCAGTACGTCCAGTCGGCACCGAAATGCCAGCGACCGACGGCTCGGAGCCGCGACCGACTCACGAACGCCGTCGCGGTCATGAGCATCAGCGCGGGGAGGAGGAAGGCGAGGTGGAACTGCAGGTAGGTTGGGCCGGTCATGGATACGCGTTCGCCGCTGTCGTGGCGCGAGATTGCGCGGTCGGCCGTATAGATTCTTGGGTCACGCTATCACGAGCGGGAACGCCAGCGGGGCGTCCCGCGGTCAGTCGGCCGGCTGAGCGGTCGTCGACCCCGCCGCGTCGAGCACCTCCCGACTCGACAGGAGGATGATTCCGAACCCGACTTTCGCGACCAAGTCGAGCACCATGAAGCCCGCCGTCTCGGTGTACAGGCTGATCGTTCCCAGCCCTTCGGTGCCGAGGACCCACCACACCGGGTAGACCAACCACACGACGACGATCAGCGTCCGGAGCGTGCTGAACGTCGAGGCGGCGTCACCCGAGAGCTGACTTGCCTTCTCGTCCAGCGACCCGTACAGCATGTACAGGAGCACGAGCAGGAAGCCGGTCGAGACGCCCCACCAGATCAGCCGGCGGGCGCCCTCGCTGAAGACCCCCGTCCCGGCCGACAGCGTCGCGACGACGCCCGTGCCGATCATCAGCATGTCCAGACCAACCAGCGCCGACAGTTGGTTCCGGTTCGCTCCGGCGAGGAGGCCGAGGTCGATCAACAGGAGCGGCGTCGTGAAGAACCAGTCCGTGTACCGTGCCCAGTATATCGGGAGTTCTTCGCCCCCGACGGTCACCATCGTCAACCCGAACCCGAGCGCCATCGCGAGGTAGTTCACGAACGCGATGGCGGTGATGAATATGGTGACGATGTAAAACTCCTGTCGCCGGCGGTCTGTCTCGCCCCAGCCCCTGACGATGAAGTACAGCATCCCCAGGAACATGCCGAGCGTGCCGATCCACAGCCAGATTCCCTCGCTACCAGGTTGTGGCATAGTGCAGATTCGACTCGGGAGACAGTCGTCCTAAGCGGCGTCCACAACTAGTTGGGCTGCGAATCGAGCACCGCCTCGATGAGTTTCCGCTGGGCCGCCCGCAGGTGTTCGTGGAACGTCGACCGACAGACACCCATCGCCGACGCGAGGTCCTCGCCCGTCGCCTCGTGGGGCCACTCGAAGTAGCCGCTCCGGTACGCTCGCAGTAGCGCCGCGTGCTGGCGGTCGGTCAGCGCGTCGCGCAGGCGGGCGACGAACTCCCTATCGGTCTCGTCTCGGCGCTCGCGGTTGCGGTAGCCGACCAGATCTGCCCCGTCGAAGCGGTCGAGAACGATGTCGGCCATCGACCGCGCGAGCGATTCCTGCGCCACCTCGACGGTGGCCCGGGCCACGCCACTTTCGGCACGCAAGGCACGGAGTTCCGCCCCGTGGTCCGCCAGCAGCGTTCGGAGGTCGTCCGCCGTGACCGTCAGTTCGACCAGACAGCCGTCGTCGCCGTCGACGAGGACGGCGAGCAGATCGACGGCGTCGTTCTCACCCACCGCCGCCCGAACCGCCTCGCCCGTCGCCCCCGCACACTCGAACAACGCCGTCGGCTGGTCCCGGTCGGCGACGCGCCCCGCGTACGCCAGCCGACCTTCTAGCGCCTCGGCGACTGCGACCAGCGGGTGGGTCATCAGCGTGAACTGCAGTTCGACCACCTCCGACCCGCGGAGGGTCCGCTGGCTCTCCAGCGTGTTGATTCCGGTGGCGACGGTCCGCCCCAGCGCAGTCAACACCGCCCGCTCGTGGTCGTCGAACTCGCTGTCGCTTCGGGCGAACACGCAGACGGCACCGTACGTCGCATCGCCGTAGTGGAGGGGAATCGCGGCGACGGCCGTCGGTGCGGCCCCGTCGTCGAGCGCTCGAATTGTCACCCGGCCGTCGGCGACGGACTGCGCCACCGCCGTCTCGACCCTGTCCTCGGCGTCGGCACCCAGCGAAATTCGGTCCCGGCTGTCGGGTGTCTCCCCCGCCACCGCTCGCCGATGGAGCGTCTCGTCGGCGGGTTCGTACCCCCCCAGCCACGCCCCCGCGTACGTCGCTGCCAATCCCTCGACCACGCCGCCTTCGAGGTCGGATCGACGCCGCGCCTCCGCAACGGCGGCAGTCACGTCCGCGACGACGCCGTCGAGACGCTCCAACAGGAATTCCTGAGCCGCCCGTTCTCGCTCGACTCGGGCCGCGTACCGGACCGCCGCCCGCTCCGCGCGCTTCCGGCGAGTCACGTCCTGCTGGAACCCGACGTAGTGAGTGATGGCTCCCTCGTCGTCCCGGAGCGGTGCGATGGTCACTTCGTTCCAGAACTGCTCGCCGTTCCGGCGGTAGTTCCGGAGTTCGACCGTCGTCGGTTCGCCGGCCTCGATGGCGTCGCGCATCCGCTCGACCGGCTCTGTACGCGTCCCCTCTCCCTGCAGGAACCGGCAGTTGCGCCCCACCGCGTACGCCGGCGGATACCCCGTCATCCGTTCGAACGCGGCGTTCGCGTAGACGAGTGGCATGTCCGACATCGTCGCGTCCGCGATGGTGATGCCGACCGGTGCTTCGTCCATCGTCCGCGTCTTCAGCGTCTCGTCAACGGCGTCGGTGCTCACCGCTGTCACTTCCCCGCCGCCCGTGGGCACCGCTCCCCCGCCACGCCCCTCTCCCTCTGACTTCCCTGACATGTTATCTCACAGACGGCGCCAGAAAAATGGATTTGGAGGCGTGTCGAATCGATGACTGATCGGACAGAAAAATCGCGCGTTTCCGCCGAAACGGAAGTGTGTGCCGACGTTAGTCGGCGGTCGCTTCTTCCTCGGTGGCCTCTTCGCGGTAGTAGTCCGCGATGAGGTCCTCGTCGATACGGTTGAGTTCCTCTTTCGGGAACTTCGAGAGGAGGTCCCAGCCGATGTCGAGGGTTTCGCCGATGTCGCGGTTGGTGTTGAAGCCCTGGTCGACGAATTCGCTCTCGAACTCGTCGGCGAAGTCCAGGTACTTGTTGTCGCGGTCGGAGAGCGCCTCGCGGCCGACGATGTTCACCAGGTCGCGCAGGTCTTCACCCTCCGCGTACGCGGCGTACATCTGGTCGGAGACGTCGGCGTGGTCCTCGCGGGTGAGGCCCTCGCCGATACCGTCGTCCATCAGCCGCGAGAGCGAGGGGAGCACGTTGACCGGGGGCTGGACGCCCTGACTGTTGAGGTCGCGGTCGACGTAGATCTGCCCCTCGGTGATGTATCCCGTCAGGTCCGGGATGGGGTGCGTGTCGTCGTCGCCCGGCATCGTGAGGATCGGAATCTGGGTGACCGACCCGTCACGACCCTGAATCCGACCGGCACGCTCGTAGAGCTGGGCCAGGTCGGTGTACATGTACCCGGGGTAGCCACGGCGACCCGGCACCTCTTCACGCGCGGCGCCGATTTCGCGCAGCGCCTCGCAGTAGTTCGTCATGTCCGTCAGGATGACCAAGACGTGGTAATCCTTCTCGAAGGCGAGGTACTCGGCGGTCGTCAGGGCCATCCGCGGCGTGACCGTCCGCTCGACGGCGGGGTCGTCCGCGAGGTTCATGAAGACGACCGAGCGTTCCAGTGCACCGGTGCGCTCGAAGTCGTCCATGAACTCGTTGGCCTCTTCGGCCGTGATACCCATCGCGCCGAAGATGACGGCGAACTCGGAGTCGTCGCCGCTCTCTTCCTCTTCGGGCACGCTCGCCTGTCGCGCAATCTGGAGCGCAAGTTCGTTGTGCGGCAGCCCCGACCCGGAGAAGATTGGAAGTTTCTGTCCGCGGACGAGCGTGTTCATGCCGTCGATGGCAGAGACGCCCGTCTGGATGAACTCCTCGGGGTACTCGCGGGAGTACGGGTTGATTGCCGCGCCGACGATGTCCTCTCGCTTCTCGTATTCGATGTCCGGGCCGCCGTCGATCGGTTCGCCGGATCCGGAGAGGACGCGACCGAGGAGGTCCTCGGTCAGTTCCATCTTCAGCGTCTCGCCCTGGAAGCGGACGAACGCGTTCTTGTCGATGCCGGAGGTCCCCTCGAACACCTGGATGGCGACGAGGCCGTCTTCGGATTCGAGCACCTGCCCGCGGCGAATCTCGCCGTCGGCGGTCTCGATTTCCACCATCTCGTCGTAGCCGATCGGCTGATCGACCTCGGCGAACACCAGCGGACCGCTGATCTCGGTGATCGTTTTGTACTCTTTCATCTCAGTACAGCTCCCGAATCTGCTCGGTGATGTCGTCTTTCAGTTCGTCCATGTACGCCTCGTACTCTTCCTGCACGCCGATGCGGTTGATGCGCGGCAGGGCATCGACGTTCGTGATTTCCTCGACGGGGACGCCCGCTTCGAGGGCGTCGAACGCCTCGTCGTTGAACGTCTTGATCGTCGTGAGGATGAGGTACGTCTTGTCGGGTTCGCAGTAGGTGTCGACGTCGTGGAACGCGTTCTGCTGGAGCCACGCCTCGCGGAGGTACCGCGCGATTTCGAGCGTGAGCTGCTGGTCCTCCGGCAGGGCGTCCTTGCCGACGAGCTGGACGATCTCTTGGAGTTCGCCCTCCTCGTCGAGCACGTCGACGGCCCACTGGCGCACCTCGGCCCAGTCCTCCGCGACGTTGTCCTCGAACCACGGGTCCAGCTGCTCCCGGTAGAGGGAGTAGGACTCGTTCCAGTTGATCGAGGGGAAGTGCCGGCGCTCGGCCAGGTCGGCGTCGAGCGCCCAGAAGCACTTCACGATACGGAGCGTGTTCTGGGTCACCGGCTCGGAGAAGTCGCCGCCGGGCGGGCTGACCGCGCCGACGACCGAAATCGACCCTTCCGTGCCGTTGATGTTGTTGAAGTAGCCCGCTCGCTCGTAGAACTGGGAGAGACGCGCCGCGAGGTAGGCCGGGTAGCCCTCCTCGCCGGGCATCTCCTCCAGTCGCGAACTGATTTCGCGCATGGCCTCGGCCCACCGCGAGGTGGAGTCGGCCATCAGCGCCACGTCGTACCCCATGTCGCGGTAGTACTCCGCGATGGTGATGCCCGTGTACACGCAGGATTCGCGTGCCGCGACGGGCATGTTCGACGTGTTGGCGATGAGCGTCGTCCGGGCCATCAGCGGGTTCCCCGTCTGCGGGTCGGGCAGTTCGGGGAAGTCCTCGATGACCTCCGTCATCTCGTTGCCGCGCTCGCCACAGCCGATGTAGACGACGATGTCCGCGTCGGACCACTTGGCGAGTTGCTGCTGGGTGACGGTCTTCCCGGACCCGAACGGACCCGGAATCGCCGCCGTCCCACCCTTCGCGATGGGGAACAGGCCGTCCTGCACTCGCTGCCCGGTCAGGAGCGGCTCCGTCGGCGTCTGCTTCTCGCCGGCGGGGCGTGCCTCACGAACCGGCCACTCCTGGCGCATCCGAATCTCTTCGCCCGTGTCGAGTTCGGCCACCGTCTCGTCGACGGTAAACTCGCCGCTCTCGATAGCGGTGACTTCCGCCGTCTCGCCCTCTTCGAGGGCGTTCGGGGGCACGAGCACCTTGTGCTCGATGGTCACCGTCTCCGGGACCGTGCCGATCACGTCGCCGCGGCCGACTTCGTCACCCTCCTCGACGGTGGGTTCGAACTCCCACTCTTTCTCGAGGTCGATGCCGGGTGCGTCGACCCCGCGGTCGAGGAAGGGGCTGTTCATCTTGGTCTCGAGCACGTCGAGGGGACGCTGGACGCCGTCGTAGATGGAGTCCAGCAGTCCCGGTCCGAGGTCGACGGTCAGCGGGTCGCCCGTGTTCTCGACGGGTTCGCCGGGACCGACCCCCGAAGTCTCTTCGTACACCTGAATGGTCGTAATGTCGCCCTCGATCTCGATGACTTCGCCCATCAGCCCTTCGTCGCCAACGTAGACGACGTCGTTCATTCGGGCGTCGAGATCGACGGCGGTCACGACCGGACCACTCACACTGTCGATGATGCCGTCCTCTCGGACGGTCGTGTCTGCCTGACTCATGTTAGTCTTCCTCCTCCATCAGGTCGATACCGATGGCTCGCTTGATCTGCTCGCGTAGACCGCCGCTGCCGGCGCCGCCACCCAAGGTGACGAGCACCGGTTCGATGCTGCCCTCGACGGCTTCCCGGGCCTCCCGGGAGAGATGCGACATGTCCTCGTCGTGCATCACGATGATGCCGACGTCGTCGTCGTCGAGTGTCCGCATCACGGCCTCGTCGAGGTCGTCGTCTTTCTGTTCGTCCGGTACGTTCTCGAATTTCCGCACGCCAGCGAGTCGAAAGCCCGTGGTGAAGTCCGAACTCCCGATGACGGCGATTTCCTGGCTCATAGAATCACCAGTTCGTCCTCGATTTCCTCTTCGGACAGTCCCGCCTCGCGTCCGCGGGCGATGGCGCGGATGTTGTCCACTTCGCGCTCCTTCTTGAGGATGTACGAGATGACCGGCGCCACCGAGAGCGGATGGACGACGCCGAGTCGGTCCGCGTACTCCAGCAACGCGGCGTCAAGTGCCTGCTCGAACGAGATGAGGCTCTCGGCCTGTTCGAACTCGTCGAGCGCCGCGTCCAGGCGGTCACCGTAGCGACTGTCGCGGATGACGGTAACGAGTTCGTCGACGTTCGACGCCAGCGTGTTCAGCTGGCTCGCACGGAACAGCGACCCGCCCTCGATGAAGTACTCGGAGGGATCGATGTCCGCCCCGCTTCGGGCCAGTCGGAGCGCGTTCCGGGCGTTCCGGAAGTCGATTTCCGCTTCGAGGAACTCTCGGTAGGTCTGGGTCGCCTCGTTGACGACCAGCCCCGAGAGCAACTGCTCGTAGAAGACGCGGTCGACCGCGTTTTCCAACGGCACGAGCACGCCCGTCTCCTCGTAGTCCTCGTAGGCCGCTTCGAGCGGCTCCGCGAACATCGTTCCGTCGAGCAGTTCGATGACGTCCTCCATGGTCGCCGCGTCGAGCAATCGGTCGAGTTGGCGGTCGGAGAGTTCGCCGGCGCGGATGAGGTCGGTGTCGACGTCGTCGCGCTCTGCGTCGGCGTAGATGCCGCGCAGAATCGTCTTGACGTTCCACGCGTCGAACTTCCGGAGATAGCGTGCGATGTGGTCGTAGAGCCGACCGTCGGCCCAGTCCAGCAGGTCGTTGAAGTGCTTCGCGAGGTTGCGGTTGAGTGCGTATTCGATAAGGTCGACACCGGAGTGGCGCGACCCGAGCGCGTTGATTTCGCGCTCGTACTCCGATTCCTCCATGAACCGGGCAATCTCTGACGGCCCCATGCGGACGAGTTTCCGATAATCGTCGTCACTGAACAGGGCCGCACGGCGCGACCGAACGCGAGCGGTGACGTACTCCGGGTTCGAACTGCCGGAACTTGCGCTCATTGCTCGAACAGTCGGTCACTCAGCTCCGTCAAGTTGTCCTCCCAGACCGTCTCGAGGATGGAGTCGAAGGTGTTGTTCACCCTGACGCGTGACTCCTCGCTCTCGACGACGACGCCGCCCAGGCAGTCGTACTCCCCGGCGACGCTGAAGCCGTCGTAATCCTCGAGTAGGTCTTCGAGCAGTTCCTGATCGTCGGCCCGCCCGTAGACGGACACCGACTCGCCCTCGTCGAACTCCTCCGCAGCCTCGTCGAGGAGTGCCGCCGTCAACTCGCGGCGCTGGTCGCCGTCGATGTCCGTGAGGGTCGTCTCGACTTCCTCGCGGACCTCTTCGAGCGCGTCGCGTCGCGCTTCGAGTCGCGACTGCTTGGCTTCGAGCTTCGCGCTGGAGATTGCCTGCTCGCGGCGCTGCTGAACCTCGCGCTCCACGTCGGCTTCTCGCTCCTCGTGAATCTCCTCCGCGTCGCTCTCGGCCTCCTCGATAATTTCGGCGGCGCGCTCCTCGCCCTCTTCGCGGATTTCCTCCGCACGCGCGCGGGCCTCTTCTCGAATGTCTTCGGCGACTGTGTCTAAACTCATGATGAGAGGGAGGGGGTGTTCAGACCAGGAACACGACGACCAGCGCGAGGATAACGAGAGTCTCCGGCAGGACCGTGAAAATCAGGCCCTGCACGAAGAGGTCCGAATCCTCGGTGATAGCGCCGACGGCGGCCGAACCGATGCCACGCTCGGCATAGCCCGCGCCGAGAGCGGCCAGACCGACGGCGAGTGCCGCGGCGGCCGGTGCCGGGATTGCGGGGGCGGCTGCTCCTTCAGTCTGCAGTGCGACGGATGCCAGCTGGGTTGCAATTTCGTACATTGGTGGGGTGTGGAGTCCGTTTGAGTCTCCGAACAGTGCGTAGTTGCCCCGAGGATGGTCATAAACCTTCCCAAAACGAGTCACCAGAAACCGTCCTCGCGGGGGCGAGAGCACGGCTATTCACCGGTGAACGTATGTCACCGCGAACCAAGAAGAGGCGCCGAGTGCCTCGTTAGTCTTCGGTCGTGTACGTCCGGTCGTAGCCGAACGGCTCGTACTCCCGACCGCCGCCGCCGTAGAACTTCCCGAAGAACTCCACGTACTCGAGTCGCACCGCCTGCAGCCCGGCGCTGGTGACGCCGAGTGCGAGGACGAGCGCGTGACCGAGCACGAGGACGAGCAGTCCCACGAGCAGCATCGCCGGACCGGAGTGGACCAGTCCGCCGAACATGATTTCCGTCACTTCGTGGCCGTGCGCCATGTCACCGACGTGGGGCATGTGACCGAGGCCGAAGTGGAACGTGGCCTCTGCGCCCTCGCCCGTGACGTACACGCCGAAGAACAGCAGGTTGACCGTGAAGGCCATCCCGGCCTTCGCGAGCAACACCGCCGCGATTCGGGTGTACGACAGCGCGTTCACGAGCACGTTCAGGAACTCGATGGCTTCGACGGGTTCGCCGACGACCAGCAGCACCAGTCCCACGGCGAACGCCGCGAGGCCCGCGAGGCCGACGACTTCGGGGAAGCCGTTGAACCCGAGGGCGTAGGTGGCGTGAATCGCCTCGCCCGCTTCGGGCGCGGCGTGCGTGCCGTCGAAGATGGTGAACAGGAAGTCGGGCGTGACGCCAACGAGGTCGGGCGAGAGGATGGCCACCCAGAGCCCGTTGAGCATCAGGATCCACGAGGCACTCTCGGTGATTGCGTGCTTGGCGTCGTGGAGCTGGATGTTCTCGACGAAGTCGATGACGTACCCCACGTTGAGATGGAGAATGCCGGCGAGGATGCTCACCACGAGCCACGTCAGCGCGTACGACTGTCCGGCCGGGGACAGTCCCTTCTCCATCGGCGGGTGACTCATGCCGAGCGCCCCCTCCCAGAGGTACGTCGAGACGAGGTGGAGGCCGAATATTTCGCCGTAGAGGACGCCAAAGAGCATCGTGAACAGCCCGGCGAAGATCGTAACGCCGCCCATGCTCCGGAAGGCGTCACTGTCGAAGTTGGTGTAGAGGAAGTACCCGATGAGGGTGTAGAGCGCACCGTACCCGAGGTCACCGATCATGAACCCGAAGAAGGCCGGGAACGTGAGGAAGACGAAGACCGTCGGGTCGATTTCGTCGTACCGCGGACGGTTGACTGCTTCCGTCAGCACCTCGAACGGCTTGACGAGACCGGGGTTGTCCTGCACCACGGGCGGGGAGTCGTCGCGCATGACGACGTTGTCGCCGCCGTCGGCGCGGACACTCTCGCCGCCGTCGGTGGCAGCGTCCGACTCCGCGGATACCTCTTCGTGGTGTTCGTCGCCGCTGGTGGTGAACGACGCCCGCTCCAGCTCTTCGACTTCCGCGTGGTCACCGACGGCGTCGGTGATGGTTCCCGCGAGCGTCGCGTACTCGTCGGTCGGAATCCAGCCCTCGGCGACGAAGGCGTTCTCCGTCGTCGCGAAGGAGAGCGGCGCTTCCCGCTTCTGGACGTCGATGGAGAGTTGCTCCTCGGCGGCGAGCAGGAAGCCCGCTGCGTCGAGGCGAACCTCTTCGAGTTCCTCTTCGACGGATTCCAGTTCCGGCTGGAGATCTCGGTCGCGGCGCTGTTCGAGGTCCGAGACGTACTCCTCCGGGGAGCTGTCTGCATCCGGCACCTCGAGCGCGCTAAACTCGACGCCGACGAGCGCGTCGTCGAGCGGGTCGTCGGCCCCGTCGGCCGGGCGCACGAAGACGGCGACCACGTCGTCCTCGGAGAACACTTCGAAGTCGGCGACACCGTCGGCGTCGACGACAGCGCGTTCGATGGCCTCGGGGTCGCCCTCGCCGACGGCGACGTCGAGCGTGTCGTAGCCCGAGAGCAAGTCGAGGTCGATGCCGAGCGTCGCGAACGGCTCGACCGCCGAAATCCGCTCTGCGATGTCGTTGAGCTCGTCGCGAATCTCGTCGCGTCGGTCCTCCAGGTCGTTGACGCGGGTGCGAATCTCCTCGAGTTCCTCTTCGAGCGCCTCGTCGGTCACGATGCGCGTCGGACCGGCATCGGCCTCGTCGACGTCGAGGATGCTCTCGATGGAGCGCACGGTCACGAGCTTCTCGGAGGCCGCTTCGGCGCCGTCGACCGGGTTCCCCGGTTCGAAGCCGTCCCAGGACCCGTCGTACTCGGTGACGTGAAGGAGGTTGCAGTCGTGGACGGCCTCAACGACCTCGTCCATGACCGACTTCGACCCCGTCACCGACACCTTGCTCATCTGCTCAGGTCTGAGCATGCACCGCCTCCTCGAACTGTGTGATGGCGTATTCGACCGCCTCCTCCTCTCGTTCTTCCGCCTGCGCGACGAGTGCCTCGCGAGCAGCCTCCCCCTCCTCGCGGATCTCTGTCGCCTCGGCGTCTATCTCTGCCTCGGCCTCTTCGAGACGGCGTTCGGCCTCGGCCTCGGCCTCCTCCTCGGCCTCGGCGCGGATCTCGTCGGCACGTGCTCGCGCCTCCGAGATCCGTTCGTCCCGGTCGGCCTCGGCCTCCGTGACGATCTCTTCGGCTTCCGCCTCGGCCGCCTTGATCCGTTCGAGAACCTCTGGTCTCGGCATACTACTGATCAGTGGAATTTGCACAATCAGCCTATAAGGTGTTTGCGGAACCGTGCTGACGGACCTGCCGCCACTCACTCCGTCAGCGGCAGCAAAATGCCGAACACCAGCGGCGAGAGCAGGAACAACAGCACGCCCAGCACCTCCGCGTCGAACAACAGCGTCATCTCCCACGCCGGCAGTTGCAGCGCCAGCGCGTGCACCGCCAGTTCGCCGAGGGCGCCGAGAGCGAACACGGCAAGCCCGAGTAGCGTCCCTCGCTTCGCCAGCACCGGATAGTCCAAGTCGCCGTACCGTCCCATACTGGCCTCCGAGGCTGGGGACTTTCAAGAACGTTCCGTTCCCGAGACCGAAAGAGCGACAAGCCGGCACGACATGGCGTCTCGCATGAACACGCCCCTCTTGGAACTCCTTCCCCAGCTCGTCGAACTCCTCGCGTTCGCGTTCGGTAGCCTCGGCCTGTCCGCTGCCGGCGTCTATCTGGAGCGGTTCGCGCTCACGACCCTCGAAACCGGCAACGCCAAACTCGGCGGCTGGATCGCGTTCATGGGCCTGATGGCCTTCTACTTCGCGTACCTGATGAGCACGGACAAGGTCCGCCCGAAGCTGGCGGCTGTGCGGCGCCAGGCCGGCGAGTAACTCAGAACTTACGCCAGCGGCGTCCGCTCGACGACCGTCCCGTCGACCGTCGGATACTGCTCGACGATTTCGCCCTCGCCGAGGTCGCCCTCGTCGACCATCTCTTCGAGGAGCCACCACGCGAGTTCGACGTGGTCCGACTTCACCGTGTAGTACTGGTCGGGCACGCCGAGCTCTTGCAGGCGCTTCTCGGTCACCCACGTTTTCCCGTAGACGAGGGTCCCGTCGTCGGTTACCTCGTCGAACTCACGGCGGATGTTCCGCGCCATCCGCTTCAGCCGCCGTCGGTGCTGGGCGGCGTCTTTGAACACCGAGGTGCAGAAGTACACCCCGTCGTGGTCGCCCATCACGTCCAGAATCTCCTCTTTGGGCGAGTCGACCGCGCTCATGTGCCCCTCGCGGAGTTCGAAGCCCTCCTCCTGCATTCGGCGGTAGTTGCCGTCGGACATCTCGAACTCGTTGATGTTACAGAAGTCGGCGGCGCCCTCGTCCAAGAATTCGAGGAACTCCGGCTCTGCGCGGATGCCCGGGATCTCGAACGCGGGCGTCAGCCCCTCCTCGCGGGCGATGTAGAGGATGTCCTCCCACTCGGTGCCGTGGAGGTCGCCCCACTGTTCGAGTGGCGGGTGGAAGCGAATCTCGTCCAGCCCGGCCTCGGACAGACGACGCATGTTCTCGCGCCCGCCCGGAATTCCGGTGTAGAGGTGGGTGTGGTGGTCCTCGCCGAACTCGTCTTTCAGCAGCGAGAGGTAGTGACAGGTTCGGTCGAGCGACTCCTGTGGTTCCCCACCCGTGATGGAGGTGCCGAGTGCGTCCATCCGGTGTGCCTCGGTCAGTACGTCCTCGTCGCTCTCGACTTCGCGCTCGTTGGCGTAGACGGTGTCGACGTTCTTGCGGTTCTCCCCGAGCGGGCAGTAAAAGCAGTCACGCTGGTCGCAGTAGCCGTAGACGAACAGCACCATCTTTCCGCCCTCGGCACACTGTTCACAGCCCTTCGAAATCATTCGTTGTCGAGTTGACGCCCCGGAGGTGTGAAAACCCGTCGGTCCGAACCGACGGTTTACTTGCCTCCCTCGCATACCCACCCCCATGCCGTACGATCCCGACAGCACGGCCGTCGTCGTCGTCGACATGCAGAACGGCTTCTGTCACCCCGATGGGAGTCTCTACGCCCCCGCGAGCGGTGCCGCGGTTCACGACGTGGCGTCGCTCGTCGACCGGGCCCACGACGCCGGCGTCCGTGTCGTCTACACGCGCGACGTTCACCCGCCCGAACAGTTCGACGACACCAACTACTACGACGAGTTCGACCGCTGGGGCGAACACGTCCTCGAAGGGTCGTGGGAGGCTCAGCTCGTCGACGAACTCGACGTGGCGCCGACCGACCACGTCGTCGAGAAACACACGTACGACGCCTTCCACGAGACGGAACTCGACGGCTGGCTCTCTGCGCGCGGCATCGACGACCTACTCATCTGCGGAACCCTCGCCAACGTCTGCGTGCTCCACACCGCCGGCAGCGCCGGCCTTCGCGACTACCGCCCCGTCCTCGTTACCGACGCCATCGGCTACGTCGAGGAGGACCACCACGAGTACGCCGTCGACCACGCCGACTGGCTGTTCGGTGAGACGACGACCCGCGACGCCGTCGACTTCCTGCCCACCTGTTAGCGCCGTGTAGCAATGATTAATATCTGAGCGGCGGTACGTTAATACATGACCGTCGTCAGCATCTCGATGCCCGAGGAGTTGGTCGAGCGAATCGACGCCTTCGCCGACGAACACGGCTACACCGGCCGGAGCGAAGTCGTTCGCGACGCGTCCCGGAGTCTGCTCGGTGAGTTCGAGAACAAACGCCTCGAGGACCGCGACCTGATGGCCGTCGTCACGGTCATCTTCGACTACGAGACGACGGCCGTCGAGGAGCGCATGATGGGCCTCCGCCACGACTACGAGGGCCTCGTCGTCGCCAACTTCCACAGCCACGTCGGCAGCCACTACTGCATGGAACTGTTCGTCCTCGAAGGCCAGCTGGAGACGATTTCGACGTTCGTCGGCAAGATTCGAGCGACACAGGACACCCTCAGCGTCGACTACTCGGTGATGCCTGTCGACGAGTTCGGTCCCCACGCTGCACCCGAGTGAGACGTCAGACCGTCACCGTCGCGCCGATGTCGGGCGCACTCGCGTCGATGCCGTCCTCGCGGAGTCGTTCCGCGAACCACGCACAGCGGTCGCCGTGATTGACGAGGACCGTCGCGTCCGCGTAGTCGTCGACGAACCCCCGGATACCCCCGCCGTCGGCGTGCGCCGAGAAATCGTACTGTTCGACCTGTGCGCTGACGGGCATCACGCGCCCGTCGATTTCGGCCCGGCCCGTCTCTAGCAGGGAGCGGCCCGGCGTCCCCTCGACCTGATACCCCGTCATCGTAATCTTGTTCGTCGGATTCGCCCGAATCTGCGGGATGTACGTCATCGCCGGGCCGCCGGAGAGCATTCCGCTCGTGGTGATGATGGCGGCTCGCTGGTCCGTGATTCGGCGCCGCTGCCCGTCGCGTCCGGTCACGAAGCGGGCGTGTGACGTGGCGTCCCGCAGGGCATCGGCGTCCCGGACGAACTCGGGATTGCGCTTGAGCATCTTCGTGACTCGCTTGCCCATCCCATCGACGTAGCAGGGGATGTCGTGGGCCGCACAGACGAGCATCAACTCCTGTGTGCGCCCGATGGCGAACGCCGGAACGACGACGGTGCCGCCCTGCCAGAGGGTGCGCTCCACGCTCTCGACGAACGCCTCCTCTACGGTGCCGCGGTCCTCGTGGGTCACGTCGGCGTACGTGCTCTCGCAGACGACCACGTCGGCGTCGGGCCGGGCCGTTGTCCCCGCCACGAGTCGCTGGTCGTCGGTGTGGAAGTCGCCGGTGTAGAGCAGGCGCGTCTCGCCGTCGTCGACGAGGACGTGCGCGCTCCCGGGGATGTGGCCCGCGTCGTAGAAGGTGACTTCGTGCCCGGCGGCGACGAACGTCTCGCGGTAGCCGTGCCGCTCCGACACCTCGCCCACTCGCTTCAGGTCGTTCTCCGTGAACGGACACTGGAGCGTCCCCCCGTGGAGTTTCAGGGTGTCGCGAGCGAGCGTCCGCGCGAGCTCCGCCGTCGGCGGCGTCCAGTGAATCCGCGGGCGATTGCGCCCCGAGAGGAGCGCCGGAATCGACCCGACGTGGTCGAGGTGGCCGTGCGAGACGACGACGGCGTCGGGGCTGGGCGTCTCGACGGGAAACTGAGGTGGATTGTCGGTCAGCATCCCGAAATCGAGGAGTAACGAGTCGTTGACGAGGAGGGCGCTCCGCCCGACTTCGTGTGCGCCGCCCAGCAGTCGAAGCTCCATTCGCCGGCCCTAGCCCGTCCGATGGCTTGGGTCCGTCGGTTTCCCGGCACGGCGTCGGGACTCCCTCACTCCGCGGTGTCGACGACCCGGTAACTGACCGTCCCCTCGCGGAGGCGGTCCAGATGCGTCGAGAGTTCGTCCGCGACGGCGAGGAGGAGGACGTCGAGGCCCCGAACCGCCGCCTCGTTCACCGCGTCCGGGGTGCCGAATCGCATGTCCGGGTCGAGGTCGGCGCGGCGGGCGGCGACGAACGCCTCCGTCCCCGCCGTCGCCACGAGGTCACAGTCCACGGCGTGGTCGGTAATCGTCTCGCACGCGACAGCGTCGCTGCCGCCGTCCTGCACCCGCGGAATCGAGACGGCGGTCACGCGACCCAGTTCGTAGTCGAGGACGCCCTCGAAGTCCGTGACGCCCACGTCCTCGTCGGCCGCGGCGTCGGTGACGGCGACGGCCGTCGTACTCCCGTCGGTCCCCGGCGTCGCGCGGAGAATCCCGTCGCGCATCGACAGCGAGACGCTCTCGCCCGACTCCACCGCCGCCGTCGCGATGGCCGTCTCTATCTCGACTTCGCCGATGACGTCCTCCGAGACGTGCGTGACGAACTCGCGGAGTTCGTCGGTCTGGCCGATGAGCCAGTCGACGCCCTCCTTGGTCACCTCGTATCGCCCGCGGCCGGGGTTCCGGACGTACCCCTCCTCGACGAGGTCCTGCAGGTAGTCGCTCACCGCTTGGGCGGTGATGCCGATTTCGTCGGCGATTTCGCGCTGGCTGACTGCTGGCTGTCGTTCCGCGATGGCCACCAGTATCTGGTACCGGGTCGCCGAGCGCTTGCTCTGGAGGACGCTCGTCTCCTCGTCGACGTGCTCTGCCATCGATGACAGTTCGGTCCCGGCCCCCAATATAGTTCGGATTGATTTGTCGTCTCTCGGCGCTGAGTGCAATCACGGTTTCAGTTCCTGCGTCGACTCCCGCCGCGTCACAACGACTAATTGGCCGACAGCCCTCTCCCGACCATGTCACTCGTCGACACGACGCTTCAGGACCGCCTCGCGCGTCGCATCGAGGCGCTGCGGACCGCTCGCGAACTCAAGCCGGGCCATCCCAGCGTCGCGACGGAGACGATTCGAAACTATCACACCCGAGCCACCGCCGACGGCTTCGTCTTCGACGCCGACGAACCCGTCTCGAAAATCGGCGGCACGGGCACCGCCCCCCGTCCGCTCCGTTACTTCCTCGCTGGCTTCGCCTTCTGCCTGCAGGCGCAGTACGTCCGCAACGCCATCCGGATGGGAATCGAGCTCGACCACCTCTCGGTCGATGTGGAGAGCGAAATCGACCGGCGCGGCGGCCTCGGCCTCCGCGACGCCCCCGCGGACTTCGAATCCATCGCGTACACGACGACGCTCGAAACCGACGCCGACGCCGACGCGGTCCGTGACCTCGCCGCGACGGCCGAGGACTGCTGTTACGTCCACGGGACGCTCTCGAAGGCTGTCGACCTGACGGGGACGACGGTCCTGAACGGGTCGCCGCTCTAGCCGTGTCGGCGCACGCCGAACTGGGCGTACGCGTCGCCGTAGGCCACGGCCAACGCCCCGACCCACCAGTTCCACCGCTCGGCGAGCGACGACCCGTCGGGCGCGTCGGCCAGCTCTGAGACCACCGTCTCGACGGTGAGCGGTTCCCCACGGTCGGCGGCGAGACGCCCGCTGTCGGCCAGGTCACCCGCAGCCCGCACCACGGCGCGGCGCTCGCCCTCCTCGCTCTCGAAGGCGCGTTCGAGCGCACAGGCGAGTCGCTCGCGGTCGAGGTCGGTCACGTCCACCACTCGCTGCGGCGCTCGCGCCCGCTCGCCTCGCGGAACGGCGGCGGCTTCTCGCCGTCTGCCTCCGCGCCGAACGCGTGGGCCAGCCAGTAGCCGACGTGCCAGCCCACAGCGTCGGTGTCCAATTCGACGAGCGTGATTTCGACGCGGGTGTACGTCTCGATGGCGCCGTCGCCGTCCGGGTCGGTGCCGTAGGTGTTGACACACGACCCGCTCGCCGCCCGACAGGTCTGTGTCGCGCCGAAGCGAATCCGAATCTCCGCGTCGCCGTCGGTGCGCTGGAAGGTGAGGTTGTCCGGCATCCCGGGCGGGTCGTCTTCGTAGTAGCCGAGGGCGTGGTCGACCTGTCGCCGCGCGCCGGCGGGGTCGGAGGCGTTCGCCGCGTCGACGTGGACGGTGAAGTCCGCGTCGTCCCACGGGAACGCCCGTTCCGTCGCGTTCGGCTGGGGTTCGGTGTACAGCACCGACTCCGCCTGCATCACCTCGTGGGGCGGGTCGTCGTGGCTCAGACCCAGCGTGTGCCCGAGTTCGTGTTCCACGACGAGAGTCGTCGAGTCGTCGGCGAGCCCGGTCTTCACCCGCACCGTCTCCGAGCGGTCTATCTGTCGTGGGTCCGTCACCAGCGGCGCACAGCCCACGGCGTCGGACACGTCACCACAGTCCGGCACCCGGTCGACGAACTTGACGACGAGGTCGGGGTTCGACGCGTCGGGCCGCACCTCGTACTCGACGGGGAAGCCGAGATATCGCTCGTCGTTGCCCTCCCAGAACGTCGCCGCCTCGCGCACGAGTGGCGCGAAGTCCCGGTCGGGGTTCCCCTCGTTGCGAATCGCGACGACCACCGGGTCGGTCCCCCACGGGTTCGCCCCGGGCGCACCGCTCGTCGCGCGCGTCGTCTGTGTCCCTGTCGCCAATCCTGTCGCCGTTCCCGCCGCCTCCGTTTCGACGGTGGGGCTGGCCGTCCGTTCTCCGGGGTCGAGCGGCGTCGCACACCCCGCGAGGACGACGAGGAGGACGAGAACGAGCGAACGAACCGTCATGTGTCGCCGTGTGTGATGGGCGGACAAAACGGTTCGGGCGGGCGGTCCGCCCGTACGGATTATTGGAACTGTTTTCCGGTGGTTCGCCGAGAGAGGCCGACGAACCACCGAGACCGAGTTACAATAACCGCATCACTCTTCTGGGTCGATGCCGGCCAATCGCATCGCGTTGCCCGTCACCGCGAGGCTCATCCCCATGTCCCCGATGACGACGGCGTGGACGACGCTCACGAGGCCGAACGGGGCGGCCGCGGCGAGGGCGGCTTTCACCGCCAGCGACGACCACACGTTCGTCTCGATGACGCGGTTGGCGCGGCGAGCGAGCGCGACGAGGTACGGCAGTCGGGTGAGGTCGTCGCCCATCAGCGCCACGTCCGCCGTCTCGATGGCGGTGTCCGTCCCCGCGGCGCCCATCGCGACGCCCACTGTCGCCGTCGCCAGCGCCGGCGCGTCGTTGACGCCGTCGCCGACCATCGCCACGCCGCCGCCCGTGCGGTTCCACGGGAGGCGACTCTCCTCGCTCGCTTCGGCGTCCGCCGTCATCTCGCGGACCACCGCCACCTTCTCCTCGGGCAAGAGGTCGGCGTACACCTCGTCGATGCCGACCTGTTCCGCGATAGCGTGGGCCGTCCGCTCGTTGTCGCCGGTCACCATCGCGATGCGTTCGATACCCAGCTCACGCAGGCGTGCGACGGTGCGTTCCGCCTCCGGGCGCACCGTGTCCGCGACGGCGACGACGCCCTCCAGTTCGACTCCGTCGCCGTCGTCGCGACCGACGAGAACGACCGTCTTCCCCTCGCCTTGGAGGCGCGGCACCACGTCGTTCACCAGGTCGAGATACGAGCCGTGTTCGCAGTCCATGGGGTCGACCTCTCCGACCGCCAGTCCGCCGTCGGTCTTGACGTGCGCGTGTTCGAGGTCGACCCCGAGGTCGGCGAACAGCGCCGGCTTGCCCGCGTAGTGGGTGACGCCGTCGAGGTCGGCGCGGACGCCCTGCCCCGTGATGGACTGGAAGTCGGACACGTCTCGGCCGTCGACGCCGCGGTCCGTGGCGCGTTCGACGATGGCCGCCGCGATGGGGTGTTCGCTCCGTCGCTCCAGCGCCGCCGCACACCGGAGCACGTCGTCTTCGGACTGCCCGTTCAGCGCCACCACGTCGGTCACGCCGAGTTCGCCCGTCGTAATCGTTCCCGTCTTGTCGAGGGCGACGCTCGTCACGTCGCCCATCGCCTCCAGTCGGTCGCCGCCCTTGATGAGGACGCCGTTGCGCGCCGCGCTCGTGATACCGGAGACGACGCTCACGGGCGTGCTGATGACGAACGCGCACGGACAGGCAACGACCAGCAGCGTCAACCCGCGCGTGAACCACGTCTCGAAGGGCGCACCCAGCACGAGCGGTGGGCCGAGCGTCGTCGCCACCGCGAGCGCCACCACGGCGGGCGTGTAGTAGTCGGCAAAGCGGTCGATGAACCGCTCGCGCTCCGATTTGTCGCGCTCGGCGTCCGCCACGAGGTCGATGACCTTCGCGAGCGTCGACTCCGCGGCCGGCGTCGTCGTCTCTACCTCCAGATATCCCTCCTCGACGATGCTCCCGGCATACACCTCGTCACCCTCGCTCACGTCGACGGGGACGCTCTCGCCCGTAATCGGCGATTCGTCGACGGCGCTCGTCCCCTCGCGAACCACGCCGTCGACGGGGATGCGCTCTCCCGGGCGGACCAGCACCACGTCGCCCACGGCCACGTCCTCGACGGGGACCGTCCCCTCCTCGCCGTCCCGCCGCACCGTCGCCGTATCGGGCGAGAGGTCCATCAGCTCCGACATCGAGGTGCGCGCGCGGTCCATCGAATAGCGTTCGAGGAGTTCGGAGACGGAGAACAGCACCGCGAGCGTCGCCGCCTCGAAGGGCAGGTCGACGGCGATGGCGCCGAGCACCCCCGCGCTCATCAGGAAGTCGATGTCGAGACTACGGGCGCGCGCGGAGTACCACCCGTTGCGGACGATGGTCTGGCCCGCCGCCGCCGCGGCGAGGACGTACAGCACCCAGTCGAGGGTGAACTGGTGGCCCAGCACGCTGGCGACGACGGGCGGTGCCCCGCCCAGATACTCCACGGCGACCCCCGCGAGCAAGAGGACGGCGCCGACGCCGGTTTTGAGCGCGCGGCGACTCCGCCACGCCGAGGGCGATTCGTCCTCGCTCTCGACCACGTCGTAGCCAGCGTTCTCGATGCCCGCGACCACCTCGCCGCGCGTCGCTCGCTCGGGCGCGTACGTCACGACGACGCGGCCCGAGGCGGGGCGGGCGTCGTAGTCGAGGACGCCCTCGACTCGCGAGAGCGCTGACTCGACCGTTCCCGCACACGACGAACAGTCCATCGACGGCACCGCGAACGTCTCCGTCGTCGTCTCGGCCACCTCGTACCCCGCGGCCTCGACTCGCTCCCGAATCGCCGCTTCCGTCGTCGCGTCGGGGTCGTACTCGACGACGAGCGTTCCCGTCGCGGGCCGCGTGTCGACCGACTCGGCCCCTGCGGCCTCGCGGACGCTTCGCTCGACCTTGCTCGCACACGAGGCACAGTCCATCTCGGGCACCGACGCGCGATAGCGGGCGCCGTCGGTGGCCGTCGCCGGCGCGGCCTCCTCGTCGCGCTCCGCACCGTCCTCGTCTCCGTCGTGCCCCGTCATTGGTCGTCTCTACCCGTTACTGTAGTATTAATCCTCCTACCAGTATCGCCCCATTCCTTGGTAAGAATTATTATCTGAAACGCTATTTTATAATAAAATATCGTGGCGGTGCTCGCGAGACGCCCTTCGCGCGCGACGCTCGGTTTCGACGTGCTTTTTATCGGCGACCGTCTGATTCCGGGCATGGCAGACTTCAAGGTCGTCGTTTCGGACCCCGAGACGGGGGACACTACACAGGTGGAGGTCGACGAACAGGACGCTAACCGGTTCCTCGGACGCGAACTCGGCGATACTGTCGAGGGCGGCGCCGTCGGCCTCGACGGCACCGAGCTCGAACTGACCGGTGGCTCCGACAACGCCGGGCGCCCCCTGCGTGCCGACGTGGCTGGTTCGTCGCTCAAGCAGCTCCTCCTCGAGGGCGGTGTCGGCTTCGAGCCGTCTCGCGACGGCGAGCGAAAGCGCGTGACCGTTCGCGGCCGCGAAATCAGCGAAGCCGTCGCCCAAATCAACGCGAAGGTCGTCTCGGGCGACGCCGACTTCGACGCGCTGACCGACGACGAGTAAGCCGTGTCCGACCGCGTCGCCAGCGACGGTGAGGCGGTGGCCACGTATCGCGCTCGACTCGCCCGGAGCGGCGGCACTCGCCGTCCCTGCTTGCGCCTCCCCGACGACATCGACATCGAGGCCGGCACCATCGTCCGACTCGTTCTCGACGGCACCGAATACCACGCTCGCGTCGAGAGCGACGCACAGGGCGCCCTGATTCGCGGCGCCTACGACAACCGTCGCCTCGCCCGGAGCGACGACGAGGGGACCAACCGCCTCGTGGAGTGGGTCCGCGACACCGACCGCGAGACGGGCCAGAGCGTCGACTTCGACGAGGTGACGCCCGGCTATCTCTACGGCGTGCGCGTCCCCGGAAAGCGAGCGGTGTACACCGTCACTCGCCAGCCCGACAGTTCGCTCTCCTCCATCGCCGAAGGGTTGGACGAGAACTAGAGTCGGAGTATCGTCCCGGCGCCCAAGACGACGATACCGAACAGGATGAGAACGAGGACCCACCCCGGCTGTTCGCCGATACCGAGTTCCACACCCCTCACCTCCGTCCCCGGACGGAGCGCCCCCACGACGCCCGCGACGGCGACGAACGCACACAGGAGCGCGCTCCCGGCGGTGAACAGTCGTTGCGCGCCGCTCGTCGACCCCCAGTCGACGACGGCGCTCGCGAGGAAGGCGAATCCGAACAGGGCGTACAGGCCGTTGGTGAGTCGTACTCGGTCCACGACTCGACCCACGACCACCCGCCTCAAAACGTCGTCGCCCGCCTCGTCCCGAAACGACCGTTCTTTACCGCTCGACCGCCTGCGACCCGTATGACCAACACCGACCTCGACGCCTTCCTCGCGGGCGACCGACTCGACCACGTCGCGCTCTATCTCACCGACGACTACCTCGACGACGAGGGGACCCTCGCCGACTACGGCACCGACGTCGACGGCGGCGTCGTCCTCGTCGTCCCCGGCGAGAAGGGGCGACAACTCTTCTCCGCCGGCACCGGGATGGACGCGATGGAGTTCGCGAAGCAGGCGATGGGCACCGAGGGCGACGTGGACCGCAACCTGCAGGGCGGCACCTGCCCCGACTGCGGCGAGGGCGCCGCGTTCGTCCTCGCGTTCGCCGAAGCGCAGAACGAAGAAGTCGGCGGCATCTACGCCGAGGGCGACGTCATCCACGCCTACGCCGCCTGTCCCGACGGCACCGCCTTCTCGGACCGCTGGGTCGTCGGCGAAGAGTAGTTACGCGTCGTCCGGGTCGACGCCTTCACGGCTCGCGTTCGCTCGCCGTTTCGGTTCGGAATTGACTACTCGTCGATTTCGCTGGCAACCTGTTCGAACGCCGCCAGAATCACCTGTTTGGTCGCGTAGCCCTCAGTCGTCCAGTGGTGGGCGTAGTCCAGCATGTCGTCGTAGATGTCCGGCTTACAGCCCGCAGCGCGCGGGTGGCCGCCGCCGTTGACCAGTCCCGCCACCTCGTGTGCGCGCTCGAACCCGTCGCTGCCGCGGATGCTGGCGCTGCCAGCGGGTTTGACGATGACCGCGGCGTCGGCACCCTCCTCTCGAAGCGCCTCGGCCACTTCGTTTTGCGAACAGCGACCGTAGGTGACGCCGACGGTCCACGGGCCGACCGACTCCATCTCGGCGCGGTCGACTGCCGCCTCGATGAGCTGCTCTTTCTCGACGCGACGCTGGTCGAGATAGTCGACGACGGGGTCGGGCAGCGCCGGGCCGTACCGCCCGACGACGGTCACGTACTCCTCGGCGCTGGCCCAGTGGGCGTAGTCGGCGAGGTCGTCGCTCCGGGCGTCCTCCCGAATCCAGAGGTCGTGGTCCCGTGTGACCGCCGCGAGGTCGACGAGGTGGTCCGGGAAGTCGTAGTCCAGCGAGCGAAGCGTCACGTCGGCCGTACACTCCTCGTCGGAGTCGCCGACGACGAGGTCGGCGCCCGTCTCGCGAACCGCGGCGACAACGTCCTCGTCCCACTGGTGGTGGTCGAACCAGCGCACCGACTCGGCGCGGTCGACGATATCCTCGACGGCCGACACGACGCCGTCGTCGTCCGGGCAGAGGTCACAGATATAGACGTCGACGCCGGGGTCGGCGTACTCCGCCACTCGTTCCAGTGCGGCGTCCAGCGAGTGAGGACTCGCCGTGACGAGACCGACCGGCGACTCCTCGCGGTCCTCGTCGTCTTCGTCGTCTGCGTCGTCCAGTCCGGGGTCGGTCCGCGCGGCCAGCGATTCCTCGAACGGCGCTACGTCGAGGGCGGCGTCGTACACCTCGCGGACGAGGGCGACACAGCCCAGTCCGTCGGCGTCGCCGTCGGCGACGACGATTGCTTCGGCGCCCTCGATGGCCTCGCGGGCGCGTCGGTCAGCGTACTCCTCGTCGAGCGAATCGGGGTAGAAAAAGCCCGCACCGGGGAGGCGCGACTTCCGGGACAGCGAGAGTTCGTCGGTGTCGATGAGCGAATCGTCCATACCGGCCCGATGCGGGCCGGTGGGAAGTATTCCGCGGTCCGACCGTCAGGCGGCGTCGCCGCGCTCCTCCGCTTCGAGTTGGCGCACGGTCAACACGGGCACGGGACAGGTCCGCACCACGCGCTCGGCGACGCTCCCGATGAGAAAGCGGTTCTCGCCGTGGCGGCCGCGCGTCCCCATCGCCACCAAGTCGGCGTCGTTGTCGACGGCGTACTCCCGAATCTCGGTCGCCGGCCGCCCTTCGCGGACGGCCGTCGTCACGGACCGGTCGGTGGCGCTGGCGACGGATTCGAGGGCGTCACGTCCCGAATCGTCGAGTGCGTCCCGCATCTCCTCGCGCACCTGTTCGGGCGAGGCCGCCACCTCGCCCTCGTCGACCACGTAGAGGGCGTGGACGGCGGCGTCGAATCGCTCGGCCAAATCGAGTGCGACGTCGACGGCCCGACGGACGCTCTCCGAGCCGTCGGTGGCGATGACGATGGTGTCGAACGCGGGCATACGCCCGCTTTCGGCCGGTCCGGGTATAAACCCGCCGTCGCTGGGGGGAGCGTTTTTGCCCGTGGCCCGCACACGCCTCGCTATGTCCGAATCGCTCTCGCCCTCGCTCGTCCTCGTCCCCGTCGACGGGAGCGAGGAGTCGCTCACGGCGGTCGAGTACGCCACCACCATCGCCGACGAGTACGACGCCGCGGTCCACGCACTCTACGTCGTCAGCGAGGACGTGGCCCGCGCCATCGACTCCGGCGCCGTCGACGACGAGTCGGTCGCGGCCGACACCGAGGCGTTCATGCAGGCCGTCACCGACCGCGTCGACGAGGCGGGCGTCCCCCTCTCGACGTCGATGGCTTACGGCTTCTCTACCCGCCAGCTCTCCCGGCATCCGGGAAGTGTCGTCCTCGACACTGCGGAAGAACTCGGCGCGGACTTCGTCGTCGTTCCGCGAGAATCCCTGTCCGGCGACGCCGACGAAGTGCTCGCGAAGGCCGCCGAATACGTCCTCCTCTACGCGACCCAGCCAATCCTCTCAGTGTAGGCGAATCGTCATCTCGTGTTCGAAGCTCTCGGTGTCGCTCGCTCGGAACCCCACCTTCTCGTAGAGGCTGATTGCGGGTTCGTTCCAGCGCTCGACCGTGAGCCACACGCGTTCGACGCCCGCCGCCTCCCCGGCGCCGAGCAGCGTCTCGATGAGGTGGGTGCCGATGCCCGCGCCCTGATACGCCTGCAGGACGAAGATGGCGAGTTCCGCGGCCACCATCGTGTCGTCGCTGTCGGGGACTAGCGTGGCGTGGCCGGCGATATCGTCGCCGTGGCAGGCGACGACGTTCACCGTTCCGTCGCCGGTTATCGAGTCCAGCCAGTCGGCGATGCGGTCTTCCCCCGTGGGCGGGATGCCCTGTGCCCGGTCGGCCGGGTCGAAGGCGTCGTACATCGCTTCGAGCGCCTCCCGGTCCCGGTCGGGGTCGTACCGGCGCACCGTAATCGACCGTCCCTCGCGGTCCTCGGCCGTCGTCGGCGGCGTCGGGAACGGGCCCGCCGGGTCGTCGGGGTAGCCTCTGTCGGTGGTCATCTGACGAGCGTCACCGAGACGTGCGAGTTCAACAGGACGAACTCGGCGATGCCGCCGAGCTTTATCTTGCCCATCGGACTCGTCTCGCCGCCGCCGAGGACGATGCGGTCGAATCCGTCGCGTTCGGCCAACTCGACCAGTTGACTCCCGGGGTCGCCCTCCAGATGGCGAATCGTCGCGGTCACGCCAATCTCGTCGAGCACCGACTGGACCCGCGCTTCGATTTCCTCCGGGTCCGCGTCGGTCGCCGGGTTCCGGAGAATTGCGACCGTCAGGTCGTCGCCCGTCTCGGCGGCGCGGTCGACCGTCCCCTCCAGGGCGCGGATCGAGTCGTCGCTGCCGCCGATGCCCAGCAGTAGCTTCATGCCATCCACGTCGGCAGCGCGGGTAAAAAAGGACGCGGGACCCGTCTGACGCCCGACAGACACCGACGGAACCCTTTTCCACCGGCGCGCGGAATCCGGGCGTATGAGCGACGATTCGACGGCTGACGGGCCCGACGACCCGGACCCGTCCCCTTCGTCCACCGGCGACGGCGACGCCGCGGCCGCCCACGCCGACGTGCCACCCGACGTGCGCAAGTACGAGCGATTCAAGAAAATCGACGGGTCGGAGTACGACCGCGTCAACGACTTCCTCCGCGACCGCACCTACATCACCGCGCGCGAGTGGGCCATCGCGCGTCTCTGCGTCGACTTCCGCACCGAGACGGGCGTCGAGATGACGAAAATCGGCGAGAACCTGCCCGAACTCGTCCCCTTCATGACCGACACCTACTCGCCGCAGGCGGTCAATCAGGCCCGCTCCGCCTTCGAGGACAAGGTCCAGAAAGCCGGCGCGACCTTCCTCTACGGCGCCATGTCCGGTTTCTTCACCGCCGAGGAACTGGACGAGATGATGTACGAGGTGACCGAGGTAGCCAAATTCTTGCTGGAGGTCGAGGGCGTCGACCTCTCCGTCGCGGAGGAACTCGACGCCGAGGACCGCATCTCCGAGGTCATGCGCGAGGTGCGCGAGTCGAGCGAGACGCTCCGCGACGACCTGGACTAGCGCACGTTCTTGCCGTCGGTCGACCCGAAGGTGTCCATCGCGCCGTCGTAGACGCGGTCACCGCGACGGAGCGTCCACTCCGGGAACACGCCCTCTAACCCCTCGAACGGCGTCCACCCGCACTTCGAGTGGAGTCGCTCGCCCGCAATCGACCGCGAGCGGTCGAGGTCGTAGAGCGCGAGGTCGGCGTCCATCCCCGCCTCAATTTTCCCTTTCCGGTCGAGGTCGAACGTCGCCGCCGGCGCCGCCGCCGTCAGGTCGCGGACGCGTTCGACCGTCAGCGGCCCGTCGAGCGTCTCCGCGAGGAGGAGCGGCACCATCGTCTCGACGCCGGGAACGCCGCTCGGCGCGTCCAAGAGCGTCGCCTCCTTCTCCGCTTTCGTGTGCGGGGCGTGGTCGGTGGCGATCAGGTCGACGCGGCCGTCGACGACGCGGTCGTAGAGGGCGGCGCGGCGCTCCTCGCTTCGCAGCGGCGGATTCATCCGGCCGTACGTGCCGAGGTCGTCGAGGTCGGCCCGCGACAGCAGGCAGTGGTGGGGCGTCACCTCGCAGGTGACGGTGTCGGGCGCGTCGGCGACGATGTCGACCGCCTCGGGCGTGCTGGTGTGGGCGACGTGGAGGCGAACGCCCGCGTCGGCCCCGACTTCCACCGCGCGCTCGACAGCCGCAATCTCCGCCTCGGCGGCGCGGTAGGCGCTCCACGCGTCCGCATTGGCGTCGTGGCCCGTTCCCGACCCGGCGTCGTCGCGGGCCGCGTCGTCGAACAGCGTCGCGTCCTCGGCGTGGACGGTGACGGGCACGCCCGCCTCGGCGGCGCGGTGGACCGCGTCCTCGAACCGGTCGCCGTCGATGCCCATGTCGCCGGTCGAGTCGGCGAGAAACACCTCGCCGAGCGCGAACACCGGGCGGTCGAACAGCGTCTCGGGGTCCCAATCCGGCGTGACGCCGCCGTTGATGCCGTAGTCGACCAGCGAGTGCTGGGCGAGCAGTTCCTTCTGGTCGTAGGCGGCGCCGGTCGTCGTCGGCGGGTCGGTGTTCGGTTGGTCGACGACGGTGGTGACGCCGCCCGCGGCGGCGCTCTGTGACCCCGTTCGCCACGTCTCCTTGTGTGGTGCGCCCGGTTCGCGGAAGTGGACGTGCGCGTCGACGGCGCCCGGCAATAGGAGTCGTTCGCGAGCGTCGACCGTCTCCGCGCCGTCGGCCGCGAGGTCGCTGCCGACGGCGTCGATTCGCTCACCCTCGATGCGGACGTCGCGGACGCGGCCGTCCGCGAGTGTCGCGTTCCTGACGAGCATACCCCCACCTGTTTCCGTGCCGCCCTAAGTCTGCCCGTTTCCGGGGCCGCCGTTCCCGCCGGGGCGAGTCGTTATACTCCTCCGCGCCGCACCGACACCATGGTCACGGTTCCGGCCTCGACGCTCGCCCACTACTCGCGGTTCTCCCGCTACAACTCCCCCTACCCCGGCCACGACGAGGGCTGTGCCATCGACCTCTACCCCGATTCGAACCGGGGCCTCTCTCCCGTCGCAGGCGAGGTGCTCGACACCCGGACCGTCGGCGCGCCCACGCGCCCCTACGCCGCCGCCGAGGACCACCTGATTCTGCTCGATACCGGCGACTACGTCGCCCGGATTCTCCACGTCGACCCCGCAGTCCGTGCCGGTGACCACGTCGACGTCGGCGACTCGCTCGGCGAACTCGTCCGCTCGGGCTTTTTCGCGCCGTGGGTCGACAACCACGTTCATCTCGGCTTTCGCCCGCCGGACGCGAACCCCTACCGCGCCGCTGGGTCGCTCCCGATAGAGACGCCAGTCGACGTCCACGCCGCCGACTGGGACGGCACCGGCGTCGTCCGCGAGACGGGCGAGACGTACGCCCTCCTCGATGCGCCTGCACACCCCGACCCCGGCACGTGGGCCGGACTCGCCGCCGCATCGGGAGTCGCTCTGGACGGTGGCTGTCCCCACTACGGCGGCGGGGGCGTCCTGCCCGCAACCGACGGTCCGGTCACGGTGGCCGGCGAACGCGTCGGCGTCGCCAGCGGCGGGGGCGTGACGTGGGACGCCGTCACCGTCGCGGCGAACGGGACTCCCATCACGGGACTCTCGCTCTTTCTCGCCCGCGACGAACTCGGGACGAAACTCGTCTGCCCGGACCACGACTTCGCCGTTGGCGACCGGGTGTCGGTGTCGGTGCGACGTGAGTGATGGCCGTCCGTCGCCGACCACGGGGGACTTTTCACTATCCCTGCCGAACGGGTGGTACGATGAGTGAGGACCCCGACGCGTCCGGCCGTCCAGCCGACCGCCGATCCCCGGTCGGCGAACCTGTCGTTCGCGCCGACCCGTCGGTCACTGGGGAACGGGCTACCGACGCCGTCGGATTCGACCCTGACGACCCCGAGAGCGTACAACTCGCCGCCGACACCGTCCGGTCGTTCGCCGAGAACACCGTCGGCTCCGAGGACCACGTCTACATGCTCCGCGGCGCCGCCGCCTGTGCCGCATTGGTTCGGGGCGTTGGCTCCTACAAAGCCGCCGCAGAGCGTGCCGGTGGCGACGTCTCCGTCTCCTTCATCCGGAAGTGGGCGCGCGTCCACGACCTGCCACAGGCGATTCGCCGGCACGTCGCCCGGGGTACCATTGCCCCCACCGCGGCGAAACACATCGCTCGCGTCTCGGGCGACGACCGCTACGCGCTCGCGTGGGCGACGCTCGAACACGAACTCACAGTCCGCGAAATCCGCCGCCTCGCCAGCGAGGTGAGCAACGGCACGTCCGTCGAGGACGCCCTCGACGACCGGGGGCTCACCCTCGGCCGCATCGCGTTGACGCTCCCGCCCGACCAGTACATCGAGCTCCGACGCCGGGCGTCCGTCGAGAACGTCACGCCCGACGAGTTGGTGGCGGAGGCGCTGGACGAGTATCTGGATTTGTGAGCCTCGCGGACTCTTTTCACTGAAGCCGACTCACAAGTCCCGTGACCGACGACGCCACGCATCCGAAAGAGCGTGGAGAGCGCAGTGAGGCCGCCGTACTCCACGAGTTCCTACGCCGAGGCTGTCCAGTCCTTCGACCGTTCGGCGATAACCAGCGATACGACCTCGTCGTCGAGGTCGGCGCCTCGTTCTACCGGATACAGGTCAAGACGGGGCGTCTCGAAAACGGCCGCATCCAGTTCGAAACGAGGAGTACCGGAACGCGAACCCGCGCTATCGACAAAGAGGGATACGAGGGACAGATCGAGGCGTTCGCAGTCTACGCGCCGGCGACCGACCACATCTACGTGGTGCCGATTTCGGACGCACCGAGTACGAGTATGGCACTTCGAGTCACGGACCCGGACAAACTGTCACCGAACATCAACTGGGCGGACGATTTCGGCGTCGGGGAGTGGATTTCGTCGCGAGCGTAGGACGCTCATCGTAAGTGTTTACACCTCTCCCCCCAACGTCCAGATGAGGGCCGGTAGCTCAGTCAGGCAGAGCGTCTGGCTTTTAACGCGTCTGCCCGATTCCCCGGGCGGTTGCGGAAGTCACCAGACGGTCGGGGGTTCAACTCCCTCCCGGCCCGTTTTCCTGCGAACGACGTGAGCCAACGAGCGACGGCGCCAGCGCCCAGTCTGTCGTTCACGCGCTCTCGTTTGCGACGACAGGATGCGGCGAATACCTTTATTCCATTGCGTCGTGGTCGCCTCGCAACAGCCGGAGTCGGACACTGTTGCCACCGAGACTGCTCGTCTCGAATGACAGTTCACCGCCGTACAGTTCGACTGTCCACTTGACGAGCCAGAGGCCGAGGCCGCTCCCGTGGTGTGTCGGTTCGATGTTGGCGTCGCCGCGGATGACCGTCCGCTCGTCGGCGGGGATTTGCGGTCCGTCGTCGTCGACGTATATCTCCACCCAGCCATTTGGACCATTGTCTGTCACTTGCACGTGGACGTACGGCGTCGCCGCCGGGTTGTGTTCGATGGCGTTCGTGACGAGGCTCTCGATGGCGCGCCGGAGGCGGCTGTCAGCGCTCACGAGCATCGAATCCGGGAGTGTCATCCGAATCTCCGCCGACGGGTAGCGCTGTCGGTAGTCGGTAACGACTCGCTGTATCAGCGGCACACAGTCGATGACGGTATCAACCGACTCTGCGGTGATGACCGACTCGATATCTATCGCCTCTTGTGTCAGTGTCTCCAGTTCGTGGGCGGCGTGTTCGACCTTGGCCGCCGCGTCGACCTGTTCGGATGTCTGGTCGTCGAGTGCGTTGAGAAGCCGTGTCATGTTGCCCGTGATGACGTTGACGGCGTTCCGGAGGTTGTGCCGGAGGACGCGATTCATGACCTGTAACTGGCGTTTCTGTCGCGTAATCTCGGTCAAGTCGGTGTAGATGGCCATGCCATCGGCGGCGATGGCCTCGTCGCCGTACGGCACTCCACGGTACAGAAACGTCCGGAGGCCGTCGGCAGTTTCGCGTCTCACCTGCTGGTAGTTGACTTCGCCCGCCGCCGTCCGCTCGTTGAGGCGAGTGGCTTCCGCCCGGTTCCAGTCGGGAACGATTCGGTCGTCGAGCGACTCGCCTTCTAACTTTGCGGACTCGTAGCCAAACACGTCCACGAACGCATCATTGACGTGGCATACGAGTGGCTTCCCGTCAACGAACTCGAACTCGACGATAGCGTCCCGAACGTGGCTTATGAGTGTCTGGTAGCGCGTCTCGGCGTCGTCGGCCACGCGCTTGACACTGGGCTCATCTGTCATTCGCTATCATGCCATTGTGCGTGGTCCTCTCGAGTGGGGCAGACGGTGTTCCGGTCACGTCCGGTGATTTAGCAACGGTCAATTGTCGGGTACCTTGCGCGCTCTCGGCACGGAACACTTGGTCCGCGGCTCCGGCATAGAACGCGGCGAACGCGTCGTCGACAGTCTCCCCATCGACGACGTTCAACACTGTGTCCGTCGCTTCGAAGACGCTCTCGTCATTCTCGTAGCGGGCGGCACGTGCCTGCTCCTCGCCGAGCACCTCGATTTCGGCGGCGATATTGCCGACGATGAGTAGGGGGTCGTCGCGGCGGCGGGCTGTCTCGGCGTTGACCTCGCCCAGCGACCGCTCGGTCAAATCGAACACGTTCGAGTTCGGCGCCCACGCGTCGAAGGCATCGAGGACGAACAATCGGTCCTCGCGCAGTGCGGCGTTGAGCGAATCGTCGCTGCCGTCGAAGGCCGCCTCAAGCGTCCCTCGCGTCAGTCCCGGTGGCGGCGTGAGCGACACCCCATGTCCCGCCGTCAGCGCCGCGACGACTATCTGTGCAACGGCGTCGTTGATGTCGACACTATCGGCGTGCAGGACGGATTGTCCCCCTTCGATCAACCCATCACATGGGTCGTCGACGCCCCCGAGCCCTGTCGGGAGTCGTGGCGCGTCGGAGCGAGTCGTACTAACCGACGAGAGTGCGTCTTCGACTTCGCGGAGCATCGCGGTCTGCTCGCCTCGGGCGTCGCGAATTTCGACGATGCTGTCCTCGATTTCGGCTGCCCGGTCACTGACGTGTTCGGACCGTGCAGCGATTGTTTCGCTCGACTCCGCGAGGTCATCGGTCGCCGTCGACACCTGTTTGACGTCGTTTGCCGTCTCTTCGACCGTTTCCGCGACGGCTTCGAACTCGTCCATCGCGTTAGCGACGTTGTCGGCGCCGGCCTCGATTTGCTCGGTCGTCTTCTCAAGTTGGGCGACCGTCTCGTCTGCCGCGGCCTGCACCTGTTCGAGCGCCGACTCGATGGTGTCCGCCTGTTCCTGTGATTCCGCAGCGAGCGTCTTGATTTCGTCGGCAACGACTCCAAACCCTTCCGTCTCGCCGTCGTCGTCCGCCCGAGCGGCCTCGATAGAGGCGTTCAGCGCGAGCAGATTCGTCTGTCGCGCAATGTCGTCGATGCCGGCGAGTGCCGTCTCGATGGTGTCGATTCGGTCGTCGAGACGGCTCATCTCTGTCGCCAACCGCTCGCTTCGCTCCCGAACCGTCTCGATGACTTCCTTGGCTTCGACTGCCGCCGCTCGACCCCTCTCGCTCCGGGCCGCCGCCGCCTCGCTTCGCTCGGCGACCTGTTCGGAACTGGCGGCGACCTCTTCGATGGTCGCGCTGAGGTCTGACACTTCGGTCGCAACCCGGTCGAGTTCCGCAACCTGCTCGCCCGCCCGGTCGTCGATGGCGACCAACTGACCGTCGACCGTCTCAGAGGCAGTCCGGACGCCCTTGACCGCGCCCGTGGCGTTCGCTATTGCCCGCCCGTTGCTGTCGCTGTCTGTCTGATTCTCACTCATATTACAAATATTTGGATAAAAGTCCGATAGTAGTGCAATCGTTTTGTATTTCTGGATTCGCCTGTGTCATTTTCATATAGTGGGTTCAATAACGAACTGTATATGGTTTTGTGCGGTCGCAAGTGTTGCAGGAATTTTCCGTCGGCAGCGGAGTCGTCACTTTGCCCCGTTCGGGCACCGCCTGCGTCGGACTCTGGGGGTTGTGCGGCGGGCGCCGGCTGATTACTCTTCGAGTCGCTCGCCCTGATAACTGCCCTCGTAGGTGCCGTCGTGGTTCGCCTCGGCGAACACCAGCTGCGCGATGCGGGCGCCCGGTTCGATTTCTATCGGGCGGTGGACGGCCAGCAGCCCCTCGCCGCGGCCCTCGTAGCCGGCGTCCCAGACGGCGGTGTGAAGCATGCTACCGTTACGCATGAGCGACGACCGGGGGTAGACGAAGCCGATGTGGCCCTCTGGTATCCGAATGCGCTCGCCGTAGCGGGCGATGTACCCGCCGGGGTCGAGGACGTACGCCTCGGCGTCGGGGTCCGTGTCGAGTTCGCGGCGGTCGGCGACGTGCTTGCCGTCGCGGCCGATGCGTCCTCGCTCGGTCGGTTCGAGAATCGCGTCGACTGTCAGGTCGACGCCGTTCGGTTGGACCTGTTCGGGCGTGACGGGGGTGAGGTGGTCGGCGACGAACGACCCGGCGCGGAACATGCGGGTGAGTCGACCAGCGGCGACAAAATCGTGGCGGTCCGGCCGTCTCCAGCGTCCGTTGGGGCGCGTAGCGCGGTCAACGCGGGTTTTATATCCATCGGCGCGGCATATCTGGACGTTATGGGACAGACGCTTACGGAGAAAATCCTCGACGATCACCTGGTCGAGGGTGACCTCGAACCCGGCGAGGAAATCGGGATCGAGATCGATCAGGTGCTCACACAGGACACGACCGGGACGATGGTATGGCTTCAGTTCGAAGCGCTCGAACTCGACGAAGTCCAGACCGAACTCGCGGCCCAGTACTGTGACCACCAGACCTACCAGTTCGACTTCAAAAACACCGACGACCACCGCTTCCTCCGGTCGGCCGCCGGCACCTACGGCGCGTACTTCTCTCGCCCGGGCAACGGCATCTGCCACAACGTCCACAAGGAGAACTTCGCTGCGCCCGGGAAGACGATGCTCGGTTCTGACTCGCACACGCCGACCCCCGGCGGCCTCGGCGAACTCGCCATCGGCGCCGGTGGCCTCGACGTCGCCGTCGCGATGGGCGGCGGTCCGTACTTCGTCGAGATGCCCGAAGTCGTGAACGTCCGCCTCGAGGGCGAGCTCCCCGACTGGGCGAGCGCGAAGGACCTCATCCTCGAACTCCTCCGTCGCCTGTCGGTCAAGGGCGGCGTCGGCAAGGTGTTCGAGTACTCCGGTCCCGGCGTCGAGAGCCTCTCGGTGCCCGAACGGACCACCATCACGAACATGGGGACGGAGCTCGGCGCGACCACCTCTATCTTCCCGACCGACGAGCAGACGAAAGATTATCTCGACCGGCAGGGACGCGGCGACCAGTTCGTCGAGCTCTCGCCCGACGACGACGCGGAGTACGCCGACGAAATCGTCGTTGACCTCTCCGACCTCGAACCGCTCATCTCCTGTCCGTCGATGCCGGATAACGTCGTGCCCGTCCGCGAAGTCGCGGGCACCGACGTCGAACAGGTCATCATCGGCTCCTGTACCAACGGTGGCTACGAGGACATCCTTCCCGCCGCGAAGATGGTCGAGGGCCGCGAGATAAAGAAGGACCTCGAAATGATCGTCGCCCCCGGCTCGAAGCAGGCCGGCGAACTCCTCGCCCGCGAGGGCTGGACCGCCGAACTCATGGCCGCGGGCGTCAACGTCTCCGAGGCGACGTGTGGGCCGTGTATCGGTATCGGCCACGTCCCCGCCTCCGACTCCGTCTCGCTCCGAACCTTCAACCGCAACTTCGAGGGGCGGTCGGGCATCGAGAACGACTCCGTCTACCTCTGCTCGCCGCAGGTCGCCGCCGCCGCGGCGCTCAAGGGCGAAATCGTCGACCCGCGTGACCTCGCCGACGAACTCGGCGACATGGACGCACCGGGCGTCGAACTCCCCGAGAAGTACGACGGCTCGAAGGCCGACATCATCCGCCCCGACGAGGCCGTGGACGACGAACTCATCAAGGGACCGAACATCGGCGACGTGCCGCTGAAGGACCCGCTCGGTGCTGACATCCACGGTGAGACGCTCCTGAAGATGGGCGACAACATCACCACCGACCACATCATCCCGGCCACCTCGGACATCCTCAAGTTCCGCTCGAACATCGAGCGACTCTCCGAGTTCACGCTCTCGCGCGTCGACGACACGTTCGCAGAGCGCGCCAAGGCGACGGACCACAGCGTCCTCGTCGCCGGCGAGAACTACGGGCAGGGCTCCTCCCGAGAGCACGCCGCGATGTGCCCGATGTATCTCGGCGTCGAGGCCGTCCTCGCGCAGTCGTTCGCCCGCATCCACAAGGCGAACCTGTACAACTTCGGCCTCCTGCCGCTGACCATCGACGAGGAGACCTACGACCGCATCGAACAGGGCGACGACATCGAAGTCGTCGACGACGTTGCCGCCGCCGTCGAGAACGGCGCCGAGGAGTTCACGATTCGCGTCAACGGCGACTGGGAGGCAACCGCCCAGTTCGACGCTTCCGAGCGCGAGCGCGAAATCCTCGCCGCCGGTGGCAAACTCACGCTCACGAAACAGCAGTACGCCGACGACGCCAGCGGCGCGTCCCCCGCAGACGACTAGTCGCGCGAGCCACGACGGCCCGCGTGACGCCCGTGCGTTTTTGAGGCCATCCCCCGTAGCCGAGGCGTGGCCATTCCGACGACGCCCGCCGACGTGACCATTCGCGACGCCGAGGCGGCCGACCTGCAGTCGGTGGTCCGCATCGAGCGCGAAGCCTTCGACCAGCCGTGGCCCTACACCGCCTTCGAGCATTTCCTCGGCGACCCCGGCTTCCTCGTCGCGACCCGGGGCGGCGACGACGGCGCTGCTTGGACCGACGCCGTCGTCGGCTACGTCGTCGCCGACGCGACGCCCGACTTCGGGCGCACCATCGGGCACGTCAAAGACCTCGCCGTCGCCGAACCCGCCCGCGAACGGGGTATCGGGCGCTCGCTGCTCGTCCGCTCGCTGCTCGCCCTCGCCATCGAGGGCGCGGACGTGGTGAAACTCGAAGTCCGCGAGGGCAACGACCCCGCGCGAGCGCTGTATCGCGACGTGGGCTTCGAAGTCGCGCGGCGGAACCCCCACTACTACCGCGACGGCGAGGACGCCCTCGTGATGGTTCTCGACCTCCCTGCGTGGCGCGAACCGGACGCCTGACCGCCACGCTCATACGTCTCACGCCCCCTCCCGAAGGCATGGGATACGCCTGTCCGGTGTGCGAGACGCCCCAGCGAGACGGTGAACATCTCGCGAACCACCTCGCCTTCACCGCCATGCTCCACGGCGACGCCCACGAGCGATGGCTGGACGACCACGCCCCGGACTGGAGCGAGCAGGGGGCCGCGGAGTTGGCACCTGTCGCCGTCGACCACGCCGAGGAAGTGCCCCACGAGACGGTGTTCGAGGATACGACCGACGACCACGCCCACGACGCCCCGTCGACAGCATCCGTCGAAACCGAGGCGCTCGACCCGGCCACGCTCGACGGCGACGCGAGTCGAATCCTCGCGGAGGCCCGCGAGATGACGCAGGCGATGTTGGACGCCGGGGACGACACCGAGGACGACACCGCCGCGGACGACACCGAGGACGACACCGCCGCGGACGACACCGAGGACGACACCGCCGCGGACGACACCGCCGCGGACGATAACAAGGCGTAAGCCGTCGCCGCCGAAGGGTGGCGTATGGAGACCGAGGGCGTATTCGACCCCGAGACGCTCGCGGACGCCCGCGAGGCCTACGAGTCGGTCGGGCCGGCGGCACAGACCGTCGTCCGCGAGGTGGCGACAGCGATGGACTTCGACCGCCCGGAGTATCAGGAGCGCGTGACGAGCGACGTGGTCGAGACGGCGCGTGACGCCCTGTTCGCGTCGCTGCTGACCGTCACCGTCGCGGACCGCGAGGCCTTCGACGCGTGGCGCGAGGACGCCGACGTGACCGTGACCGTCCTCGGCAGTCAGGACGTGGACCGAGTCGTCTGGCACGTCGCGCCGTTCGCGGACGAGGCGGTCGCCGCCACCTTCGAGAACGAACGCGACGCGGCCGTCGCGACGCTCCGCCGGCAGGCGTTCGGTCGCCTGTACGCCGACCGCCTCTAGCGGCGAAAGGCGTTTCACCCCGCCACGCCAACCGCGCTCGTGCGACCCATCACACGCCGCGTGCTCGTCGGCTTCGCCCTCGTCTGTCTCGGGTTGCTCGCGCTCGGTGCCCTCCCTTCCTTTCTGGGGACCGGCGACCCGTACTACCTGACGGCGACGCCGACGGAGGCCGACGGGCCGGCGGTGAACGCCACCAACCTGACCGAGCGTCGCTACCCCTATCTCACGACGGCCGTTGAGACGGGGCGCTCGGAGCCGTATCGCCGCGGCCCGGTCGGGCTGAAGGAGGCCTTCACGCACTCGCCGTTCGACGAGCACGAGGGGTTGGTGGCGCGAAATCCCGACGCGAGACGCGACGACGGCGTCCTCGTACAGGTGGACGACCAGCGCTATCTGGTAACGGTGACACGATGAGCGACGACCACGACTGGCCGGTGCTCGAATCCGTCACGGAGTACGAGACGGGGTGGTACACCGGCGGCTACGACCTGGTCGAACAGCCTGACGGCTCGACGAAGCGCTACTACTGGGCGGAACTCCCGCCCGCGGTGGTCGTCGTCGCCGTCGTCGACGACCACCTCCTGTTCGTCGAGCAGTACCGGCCGACGATTCGCGAGACACAGCTCGAACTCCCCGCGGGGGTCGTCGAGGACGGCGAGTCGTTCACGACGGCGGCGGCCCGCGAACTCCGCGAGGAGACGGGCTTTGCCCCCGACTCGACGGCGCTTCTCGACGACTTCTGGACGGCAACGGGCGTGTTGCGCCACCGGCGCGGCATCGTCTTCGCGGAGGGACTCACGCCCGTGGACCGCGACCTCGACGGCAACGAGTTCCTCACGCCGCAGGCGATACCCGTTTCGGAGGCGGTCGACGTGGCGCGTCGCGACCCGACCAACGACGCCACCATCGAGGGCGTTCTGTTGGCCCGCGACGAGGGGTTGCTGTAACCCCTGCGCCGGCGAAATTCGCCGCCCGAGACGGGTGGGAAACGGTTATATGAAGCAGTCGGCAAAACCCGAGTAGATCAACCACCATGGGACTCACACTCACGGAGAAGATTCTCGAAGACCACCTCGTAGACGGTGAACTCGAGCCGGGCGAGGAGATTGGCATCGCCGTCGACCAGACCATCGCACACGACCTGACGGGGACGATGGCGTGGCTCCAGTTCGAAGCCCTCGGCCTCGACGAAGTACAGGTCGAGGTGGCCGGCCAGCACTGTGACCACCAGACCTACCAGCCGGACTACAAGGTATCCGACGACCACCGCTTCCTCCGCTCGGCGGCCGGCACCTACGGCGCGTACTTCGCGCGACCGGGAACTGGCATCCTCCACCAGGTCCACAAGGAGAACTTCACGGCGCCGGGCAAGACGCTCATCGGCGCGGACTCCCACACACCGACCGCCGGCGGCCTCGGCTGTCTCGGCATCGGCACCGGCGGCCTCGACGTGGCCACTGCGATGGGCGGCGCGCCGTTCTACCTCGACGTGCCCGAAGTCGTGAACGTCCGCCTCGAGGGCGAACTGCCCGAGTGGTCGACGGCCAAAGACGTCATCCTCGAACTCCTCCGCCGGTTCTCCGTCAAGGAGGGCGTCGGCAAGGTGTTCGAGTACACCGGCCCGGGCGTCGAGACGCTCTCGGCACAGGAGCGCACCACCATCACGAACATGGGGACGGAACTCGGCGCGACCACCTCCATCTTCCCCTCCGACGAGCAAACGAAGGAGTTCTTCGAGCGACTGGGTCGCCCGGAGGACTACGTCGAACTCGCGCCCGACGAGGACGCCGAGTACGACGACGAAATCGTCGTCGACCTCTCGGAGATCGAACCCCTCATCGCCTGCCCGTCGATGCCGGACGAAGTCGTTCCCGTCCGCGAGGTAGCGGGCATCGACACCGACCAAGTGCTCGTCGGCTCCTGTACCAACGGCGCCTACGAGGACATCCTGCCGGTCGCGAAGATGCTCAGCGACCGCGAGGTGGCGAAACAGACGGAGATGATAATCGCACCGGGGTCGAAACAGGCCTCCGAGATGCTGGCGCGCAACGGCCTGACGGCGGAACTGATGGCCGCCGGCGTCAGCATCTCGGAAGCGACGTGTGGCGCCTGTATCGGCGCAGGCCACGTCCCCGCCTCAGACTCCGTGAGCGTGCGCACCTTCAACCGCAACTTCGAGGGGCGGTCGGGCATGGAAGACGACGCCGTCTATCTCTGCTCGACCGAGGTGGCGGCGGCGACGGCGCTCACCGGCGAAATCACCGACCCGCGTGACCTCGACGCCGACATCGACGCGCCCGGCTTCGAGTACCCCGAGCGCTACATCGGCGCCAGCGAGGCGGACATCATTATGCCGGACCAGTCGGTCGACGACGGCCTCGTCAAGGGGCCGAACATCGACGAAGTGCCGCTGAAGGACCCGCTTGGGGGCTCGCTCCGCGGCTCGGCGCTCCTGAAGATGCCGGACAACATCACCACCGACCACATCATCCCGGCGACTCAGGAGGTGTCGGTCTACCGCTCGAACGTGCCGAAGCTCTCGGAGTTCACCCTCAAGCGCGTCGACGAGACGTTCGCCCAGCGCGCTGCTGACGCCGACGGCGGCTTCCTCGTCGCCGGCGAGAACTACGGACAGGGCTCCTCCCGGGAACACGCCGCGCTCTGCCCGATGTATCTCGGAGTTCACGGCGTCCTCGCGCAGTCCTTCGCTCGCATCCACAAGTCCAACCTCATCAACTTCGGCCTACTCCCCCTGACCATCGACGAGGAGACCTACGACCGCATCGAGCAGGGTGACGACATCGAACTCGTCGAGAACGCCGTCGAGGCCGTCGAGAGCGGCGCCGAGGAACTCACGATTCGCGTCAACGGTGATTGGGAGGCGACGGTGGGACTGGACGCCAACGAGCGCCAGCGAGAACTGCTCGCCGCCGGCGGCAAACTCCCGCACACGCGCCAGCAGTTCGCCGACGGCGTCGGCGAAGAAGCGTAGTTACGCCGACTCCAGTCCCCACGCGACGCGGTCCCACAGGCGTTCGTATCCGTAGTACGTCCCCGTTTTGACGACGTTGGCGACGAGGCCGATACTCGCCGCCTCGCTCACGTCGCCGACGATGGCCCACGCGACCACGATAGTGATGGCGACCATCAACAGCCGGTAGCAGAGCGTCTTCGCCAGCGCTCGCGACCACGACTGCCTGGGCCGCCGAACGAACGAGGTATCCATACCCGCCGGTACGGACGCCACTCACCTAAACGTAACTACTAGGAGTAACGTTCCCAGAAATTAGTAACCACAAAGGGTTATTTCATATCCGATACAGCGCGGGTCGACCTTATTCGAGGTCGGGGCGCGAGAGTTCCGTGTACTTGGCGGTCAGGAACTCGAGCAGGACGGGGGTGCCCTCCTCGTTCTTCTGGACGGCGCGCTCGATGGCGTCGGAGATTTCCGACGGGTCCTCGACGCGTTCGCCGTAGCCGCCCATGGATTCGGCGAACTCGGCGTAGTTGCCCGAGAACGGCGTGTCGTAGCTCGCCATCTCGAAGTTGTTGAGCACGACGGCGATGATCGGGATGTCCTCTCGGACGGCCGTCTCGAAGTCCATGCCGACCATGCCGATGGCGCCGTCACCCATGACGTGGACGCAGGTCTTCTCCGGCTTGGAGAGCCTCGCACCCATCATGAGACCCAGCCCGTAGCCGAGCTGCGTCGTCTTGCCCCAGCCGAGGTAGGAGAGCGGCTCGGTCACGTTGAAGAACGGCGCCATGAAGTCACGCGCGTTGCCGGCGTCGGCGGTGGCGACGACTTCCTCCTTGTCGAGGGTCTGGTCGAGCTCGTGGACGACGCGGTAGGGGTTGATGGGCGTCTCGTCGGATTCGAGCACGTCGCTCCAGTCGTCGAGCCACGCTTCCTCGATGTCCGCGATTTCGCTGGTCACCTCGTCGTAGCGACCGAAGTCGGTGTCGTCGATGCGGCCCTCGATTTCGTCGATGAGGGCTTCGAGGACGAGCTTCGCGTCGCCGATGACCGCAAGGTCGGACTGGTAGTCCTTGTCGACGTCGCCGGGGTCGTTCGTCGAGTGGATGAGGGTGTTGTCCTCCGTCGGCGGCGTGATGCCGTACGCCGTCTTGGTGAAGCTGCACCCGATGCCGAAGAGCACGTCGGCCTCGTGGACGAAGTGGTTGAGCTGGCGCGGTTCGCTCTTCGACCCGGCGCCGAGCGAGAGCGGGTGGTCCTCGGGGAACGCGCTCTTGCCGTTGAGCGTGGTCGCGACCGGCGCTTCGAGGAGTTCGGCGAGTTCCTTCAGGGGCTCCCACGCCTTGGCGTAGTGGACGCCCTGCCCGGCGTTGATGACGGGGAGGTCGGCGTCGAGAAGCGCGTCGGCGGCGTCGGAGATGGCTGCCGGGTCCGGGCCGGACCGCGTCGACGACGTGGGCTCGTAGTCGATGTCGCCGACTTCCTTGCGGAAGACGTCTTTCGGAATCTCGACGAGACCGGGGCGCTGACGGCCGTTACGCGCTGCCTGGAACGCGCGCCGGATGGTCTCTTCGACGGCGTCGGGGTCGGTCAGCTGTTCGGTCGTCTTCGTCACGTGCTGGTAGTTGACGAGCGAACTGAACTTCGGGTCCGTGTTCGTCTTCGCACGGGAGTAACCGGCCGGGAGCGCGACGAGCGGTGCCGACTCGGCGTACGCCTGCGCGATGCCGCCCACGGAGTTCTCCGTTCCGGGGCCGTGCTGACAGGCGAAGGCCTCCACCTGATCGCCCGAGGTGATTCGGGCGATGCCGTCGAGCATGTGCGCGCCCGTCCGTTCCTGGCGCACGACGATAGAGCGGATGCCCGCTTCCTCCGCTGCGTTGTCGTCGAACAGGGGATTGCTCGGGAACCCAATCAGGTGTTCAACACCTTCTTCTGCCAATATGTCGGCGATGGCATCTGTTACATTCATCGTATAGGCCAACATGACCCCCCGGGGTTGTAAAGTTAATTTTTATTAAAGATAAGGACATACACCTAATCAGCCATCGTCATTTGTCGAACTATTGAGGACAGACGGCTAAGCGACAGTCGTCATCTGACGAAAAGTTGAATACGCCGACTCTGGATTTCAGACATATGTCCGACAGGCCGCAGCTCGAGCGACTCTGTGTTCACGAGACGGTCGACCAGAAGATTCCCGCCGAGGCGTTCGCCGAGGCGTTCGCCGACCTCGACGTGCCCGTCGAAATCGTCGGCGACGACGCGGAGTTCGACCGCACCGACGCCGTCGCGTCGTTCCGTCCCCGCGAGTCGTTCCTCGACGCCGGATGGACTCACTGCATCCGCGCGGGCTACGACGAGTTCGACACCGACGCCTACGAGGCGGAAGGCGTCCCCCTCACCAACAGCACCGGCATCCACGATACGACAGTCGGCGAAATCGCCGTCGGCTACATGGTCTCGCTGGCGCGGATGCTCCACATCTACCGCGACCACCAGGGCGACAACGACTGGTACGAGCCGACCTACGAGCGACCGTTCACCGTCGAGAACGAGCGACTCTGTGTCGTCGGCCTCGGGACGCTCGGCCAAGGCATCGCGAAGCGCGCGGACGCCCTCGGGATGGACGTGGTCGGCGTCCGCCGCTCCGAGGAACCCGTCGACGGCGTCTCCGAAATCTACCACCCCGACGACCTCCACGAGGCCATCGACGGCGCACGCTTCGTCGCCATCGCCGTCCCCCACACGCCCGAGACGGAGGGGATGTTCTCGACCGAGGAGTTCGACCTGATGCGCGACGACGCCTACCTCGTCAACGTCGCCCGCGGCCCCATCGTCGACGAAGACGACCTCGTCGCCGCCCTCGACGCCGGCGACATCGCCGGCGCGGGGCTGGACGTGTTCGAGACCGAACCGCTCCCCGAGGACAACCCGCTCTGGGACTTCGAGGAGGTCATCATCTCGCCCCACCGCGGCTCTGCCACGAACCGCTACCATCTCGACATCGCCGACCTCGTCACGGAGATTTTCCACCAGTACCAGGCCGGCGAGGACCTGCGCAACCGCGTCGCCTGATTCCAACAGCCTCCTAATCCCCCCACCCAATACCTCGGTCGATGGGTGGCCTCGCCGCGCTCGCCGGCTTGCTCGACCGCGCCGGCGTCATCGACCGCCGCCGCTTCCACGAGACGTTCGACCTCGCGTGGCCGCGCGTCCTCACCGGCCTGGCGATAATGTCGAAATCCACCGTCGACCTCGCGATGGTCGGCTGGGACGTTGGAACGGCGGCCGTCGCCGGACTCGCCTTCGCCAACGCCTACTGGCAAGTCGGGAAGTACCTCGGCATCGGCCTCGCGGGCGGCACGGTCACGCTCGTCTCACAGGCCTACGGCGCCGAAGACTACGAGCGCGCGAGCGCCACCGTCGCCGTCAGCCTCGTCGTCACGCTCGTCGTCGCGGCGCCGCTCGTCACCGCCTACGGCGTCTTCGCGCCGCGACTGGTGGCCGTCCTCGGCTCCGAACCCGACCCCCTCCGGCACGCCGCCACCTACCTCTCGCTCGTCGCGCCCGCGCTGCTCTTCGAGTTTCCGAACCTCATCGCCAGTCGCACCTACGCTGGCGTCGGCGACACCGTGACGCCGATGGCGATTCGGGGGACGGGCGCGCTCCTCAACATCGCCTTCTCCGCGACGCTCATCTTCGGCTACGGCCTCGGCGTCGCGGGCGCCGCCATCGGCACCTCGCTCGCCACCGGCGTCGTCGTCCTCGTCTTCGCGTGGGGGCTCTCCGGGCGGTCGTACGGCGGCTACGGCGCCTGCCCCGTCGCCATCTCTCGCGAGACGCTTCGCTTCGACGGCTTCGCCCCGCTCGCCCGGCGCTTGCTCGTCGTCTCCGCGCCCCTGATGGCCCGGCGGACCGCCGAGATGCTCGTCGCTTTCCCGCTTCTCGCCATCGCCGCCACCTTCGGCCCGGCCGTCGTCGCCGCCTACGAGGTGGCCCGCCGCGTCCGCACGCTGATAGACAGCCTCTCGTGGGGCTTCTCTATCGCCGCGAGCACGCTCGTCGGCCAGCGTCTCGGCGCCGACGACGAGGCCGACGCCGAGGCGTACGCCCTCGGCATCATCCGCCTCTCGATAGTCGTCTATCTCGTCGCCGCCACCGTCGTGCTCGCCGCCTCGCCGTGGATTGCGGGGCTGTTCGTCGACGACCCGGACGTCGTCGCCGTCGCCACGCCCTTCGTCGCCGCCGCGGCGCTCAGCGTCGTCTTCCTCGGCGTCGACGGCGCGGCGACGGGGACGCTCCGGGGTGCCGGCGACACCGGCTATCCGTTCGTCGTGTCGCTGTTCGGCCGCTACGTCTGTGCGCTCCCCATCGCGGCCCTCGGCGTCGTCACGGCGCTCGGCCCGACGGCGCTCCTCGTCGCCCTCGTCGTGGAAACCGTCGTCCCCGCGGCGCTGAACGTCCGGCGGGTGCGCTCGAACCGCTGGAAGGCCGTCGGGCGGGCGCACGCGTCGACCAGTTAGCTCTCGTAGGCCGACTCGAAAAACGCCCGCTCCAGTTCGACGGTCCGCCGGAACAGGTCGTCGAGGCGGCGCTGGCGGTCAGCCGAGGCCGCTGCTCCCTCGCGGTCGAGTTCGGTTCGGAGCCAGTCCACGAAGTCCACGAACGCCGGGTTCGCGTGCAACTCGACCCACTCTCCGAGGTAGAACGGTTCGGGAATCGGCTCGGAGACACTCGTCGCCCACGTCTCGTACACCCACTCGGCGGGGACGAGGACTGCGAGCGTCTCGGCGTACCCGCCCTGTCGCCCCGCGCGTTCGAGCAGGTCGACGAACGCCCGCGTCGTCGGCGCCCGCGACGCGTCCGGGTCTGCGTCCAGTGCGTCGAACGATCGCTCGAAGTAGTCGTTCTCCTCGTCGGTGAGCGTCCCGAGGAAGTCGGCGAACCGCCCCTTGGCGGCCATCGACGGCGCCTCACCCAGCGCGTGGCCGAACGTCCCCGTCAGCGTCGCTACGAAGGCGTAATCCTGCTCCAGATACCGCCGGAAAACGTCGGGGTCGACCTCGCCGGCGCCGAGTTCGCGGACGAACCGGCCGTCGACCGCCGCACTCCAGTCGGGTTCGGAGCCCTCGCGGAGCCAGTCGGTGAACCGGGCGTCCTCGCGCCCGTTCGCGTACGCATCGAAGGTGTCGGGGACGGTCATGTGCGTCGGTCCTTCCGCGACCCTCATAGTTCCTCCTCCCCGTGGCGTTTTGTCGCTCCAGTCGTAGAGGGGATATGACAGCGATTGGTGTCGTGGGCGCCGGCGCGGCGGCGGCCGCGGCCTGTTACGTCCTCGACAGCGCGACTGACGCCGACGTGACCGTCCTCGAGAAGTCCGGCGGCGTGTGTGGCCGCGCGGCGACGCGCCGCCGCGACGACGTGACCTACGACTACGGCGCGAACTACCTGAAAGACGACGACCAGCGAGTCGTGGACCTCGCTCACGAGTTCGACGACGGCCTCGTCGAGGTGCAGGGCGACATCGGCGTCTTCGACCAGACTGGCGCGGTGAGCGAAGGCCGCGAGAATCAGGAACGCAAATTCACCTACCGGTCGGGACTCACCCGCCTCGCCAAGCATCTGTTCGGCGCCACCGAGGCGACGGTCCACCGCCGAACCCGGGTCGAGCGCGTCGTCCGCGAGGGCGACCGATGGACGCTCGTCGACGCCGACGGCGAGCGCTGGGGACCGTTCGACGCCCTCCTCGTGAACCCGCCGGCCCCGCAGACGGCGACGCTCGTCGAGACGGCGGACTGGGACGCCGCCGCCCGCGACGACCTGCTGGCGGCGGTCAGCGACGTGGACTATCGCTCCATCTGGACCGCCGTCCTCGGCTACGACTTCGAACTCGACTGGCCCCACTACGCGCTGGTGAACACGGACAAGGAGCACGCACTCGGCTGGATTGCCCGCGAGGAGTGCAAGCCCGGCCACGTCCCCGACGGCGAATCCGTGCTCGTGGCCCAGGCCAACCACGAGTGGTCCGTCGACCACTACGACGACTCGCCCGAGGCGAACGTGGCCGCCCTCGCCGACCACGTCGCGAGCGTCGTCGACGACGAGCGACTCACCGACCCGACGTGGACGGACCACCAGGGGTGGCGCTACGCGCTCCCCGAGACGGGCGTCCGGACCGACGCACTCGCCGCCGCCGAGGATGCCGGCTGGTACTGCCTCGGCGACTGGGTCGCGGGCGAGGCGCGCCTCCACGCCGCCGTCCGCAACGGACTGGAGACGGGCGAGCGACTGGCCGAGAATCTCTAAGCGCGCTCGACGCGGCCGATATCGAGGCGGACGAACGCGGGCAGCGTCACCGCCGCGAGGATACATTCCAGCCCGCCGACCAGCAGGAACGCCGCCCCGTAGCCGTAGGCGTCGGCGGCGAGGCCGCCGAGGACGATGCCGGTGAGGAAGCCCAGACTCCCCGCGATGTTGAACCCGGCCATGGCGACGCCGCGCTCTCTCACGCCCGCGAGGTCCGTCACGAGCGCCAGCGTCGCCGGCGCCATGAGCGCACCGAGGACGCCGACCACCACCATCCCCGCTTGCGCGACCCGGAGGTCCGCCACGGCGCCGACACCGATGACCGCCACGCCGTACAGCGCCGACCCAACGACGATGGGTATCGTCCGCCCGATTCGGTCGGAGACGACACCGAAGGGGTACTGCAGCAGGGCGAAGGGGGCGAAAAACAGCGCGAGCGTCACCCCCGTCGCGCCCGGACTCAACCCGAACACCGTCCGGAAGTAGAGCGTCCCGACGAGGGAGAAAAAGCCCGCAGTCAGGCGGTCGACGAAGCCGAAGGCGTAGGGGAGCGCGAGCGTCGGCCGTCGGCGGAGACTCGCGAACGGCGACCGACGAGTACCGCCCTCGGGCGCCCGGTCGGCGACGAAGGAGACGCAGACGGCGACGAGGAGGAGCACCCCGCTCGCGACGTAGAGGGGGACGAGCGGGCCGAGTTCGTAGAGCGCGCCGCCCAGCGGTGCGCCCGTCGCCGTCCCGAGACCGATGGCGATGCCCGTCGCGCCCATATTTCGGCCGTGCGACCCCTCCAAATCCATCAGCATCGTCATCGAGAGGGAGAAGGCGCCGACGGTGGCCGCGCCCTGTAGGACTCGCAGCCCCAACGCGACGGCGAACGACCCCGTTACCGTCGGCAGAAGGGCGAGGCAGGCGTAGCCGACGGCACCGAGGAACGCGCCCGCGGCGACGAAGGGGACGCGCCGGCCCGCGGCGTCGCTCGCCACTCCCCACGGGACGGCGAAGACGACGAACGCGCCGAACTCGGCGGCGAGAAACCACGTACTGGCGTTGAGTGCCGTGTCCGCGCCGAGCGCGGCAACGAGCGTGTCGATGCCGGGATAGAGCAACACCTGCGCCAGCAGGACGGCGTAGACGACGGCGGCGAGGACGACGCGGCTCCGGGTCCGAGACACAATCGGCCGATACACGCGGTCCCGCCTACTGTCTTTCGACCCTCGACGAATTCTAGACGGAGTTCGGACGAACCTTGAGAAATCCCTTACCCCGGCCGGCGTCTCTCGTGAGGTATGGACCTGCCTCACCGCCTCGACCGTGTCGCCGTCGCCATCGCCGCTGGCGTCGCCGCCGTCGCCGGCTCTTACGCCGTCGTCGGTGAGTCCCCGGCGTTCGTCGCGACGCCCATCGCCAACGCGGCGGTCACGCTCGCGCCGGGCGCACTCGTCACGCTCGCCATCACCCTCCTCGGTGACCTCGGGAGCAAACTGGCCTACGGCGGCGGGCTGGCGGCGACGGCGCTCGTCCTCGGTGCCGTCGCCGGCGGCGCCCGCCTCGCCGCCGACCGCGCGGGACGACCGCTCGCCGGCCCGCTTGTCGGCGGCGCGGCCGTCGCCCTCGTCGGCGCCGCGCTCTCGACGGACCTCACCTCCGCCGTCGGCGCCGGCGTCGGCGCGGCACTCGTCGCCACCGCCGTCGACGTGGGGGCGCCCGCGGAGACGACCACCGACGCCCGGCGTTCGGTGTTAGCCGGCGTCGCCGCCCTCGCCGCTGGCACGTTGGCCGTCGGCGGGCGGCGCACGTTCGCGTCCGCGACCGAATCCGCCCAAGTGCCGGTTCCCGACGACGTGGCGACTCTCCTCTCCGAGGCCGAGGAGAAGTCCTTCGACGTCGAGTCGCTGGAGCCGTTGGTGAGCGACGACTTCTACACCGTCGACATCGCGAGCGTCGACCCCGACCCGACTCGCGAGGACTGGTCGGTCCGGATTCACGGCGCCGTCGGTGAGGAGACGACGTACACGTTCGAGGACATCGAGGCGATGGACCACGAACACCAGTTCAACACGCTCCGCTGCGTGGGCGAGACGCTCAACGGCCGCAAACTCGACACCGCGCTCTGGACGGGCGTCCCCCTGATGGACTTACTCGATGCCGCCGACCTGCAGGGCGAGTACGTGATGCTCCGCGCGGCGGACGGCTTCTACGAGGAGTTCCCGGTCGACGCGCTCGAATCCGGCTTCCTCGCCGTCGGGATGAACGGCCAGCCACTCCCCCGCGGCCACGGCGCGCCGGCACGGGCGCTGATTCCCGGCCACTGGGGCGAAATCAACGTGAAGTGGCTCACCGAAATCGAGGTGCTCGACGAGCCAGCGACGGGCTACTGGGAGGAACGCGGGTGGCACGGCACCGGCCCGGTCAACACGGTGGCGAAGCTGTGGGCGGAGAACCACCTCGACGACGGGCGCGTCGAAGTCGCCGGCCCCGCGTACGCGGGCACTCGTGGAATCGAGCGCGTCGAGGTGTCGACCGACGGCGGCGAGACGTGGGCCGACGCCGACCTCTCGGACCCGCTCCCCGGCGAGGACGTGTGGCGACAGTGGGTGTACCGATACGAGCCCCCGGCGGGCGAACACGAGGTGGTCGTCCGCGCCACCGACGGCACCGGGACGCTCCAGCCACGCGACGAGAAGCGAGCGTACCCCAGCGGGCCGAGCGGGTGGGTGTCGCGCACCGTCCAGCCGTGAGCGGGCGAAGCGTTTTGCCCACGCCGACCGCTGGTAGGTGTGTCGCGAGTCAGCCCCGGCGCGTCGTCGTCCGTTCGGCGACCCACGGGGACAAATCACGCCAACAGTTACCACAGTCGATGGAGAAGGCACTCTGGTACCTGCTCGCGGGCACGCGGGGCGGGGCCAACCGCGCGAAGATCATCCGCCTGCTCGACGAGCGCCCGCGAAACGCGAACCAACTCTGCGAGGAGCTGGACATCGACTACAACTCCGTCCGCCATCACCTCGACATGCTGGTGGACCACGACGTAGTCGAGAGTGGCGACCAATCGTACGGTCGGCTCTACTTCCTCACCGACCGCTTCGACCGACACCGCGAGCAGTTCGAGGAGATAACGGAACACGTCTAACATGGCATCGATGACTCCCACCCTCACGATTGCGAGCGCCCTCTCGGGGCTGAACATCGTCCTCTTGGCCGCCCTGCTGGTCGTGTGGGGACGCAACTACCGGCAGTTCCGCACGCCGCTCACGCTCGGACTGGTCGCGTTCGCGTCCGTCCTCGCCGTCGAGAACGTCGTCGCCATCGGCTTCTTCTTCAGCTCCGACATGCTGTACGCGGCGTCGGCGAGCGCACAGACCGCAGTCCTCGCGATGCGTGCCCTCCAGTTCGTCGCGCTCGCCTTCCTCACGTACGTGACGATGCGCTGACACCGACAGAGCCAAGGTTCGTCTTCACGTCCCCTCGGTATGGCCCTCCTCCAGACCGAGACGAAGATAGTGCTCGGCTGTATGTTCCTCGGACTCACGTCGTGGTATCTGGCCCGGCAGGTGACCCAAAACTCGCTCGTCTCGTTCGCGACGCTGCTCGGAATCGGCGTTATCCTCCCGACGCTCATCAACGAGTGGCGGCGACGCTCGGCGTCCTGAGAAGTGGTCGGCGAGTGAGAGAGACTACTGTTTCGGTTCGACGGTCAGGTCGCTCGCAATCCAACCCTCGGTGTTTCCGGATTCGATGAACACCGTTCGCCCGGGACAGCTCTCACAGACCGACACTGTGGGGGTCTCGGGCATCGATGGCTCCCCGTCTTCGTCCGCGCCCGACTCCGTACCAGTTGGCATCACACTTCTTTAGGGATACCTAAAATAAAAAGGGTGCGGTTCGGCGTGTCGCTCGTTCCCCCGACGCATATGTACCCGGACGCGGTTGAGTCGGATATGAATCGGGACGTACTCGGTTGGCTCGGTGCCCTCCTCGGAGTGACGATACTCACGCCCGTCGTGTTGTACCTGTTCACCGGTGCTGCGGTGGGTTTTCTGGTCGCCTGTAGCGGTGGCCCGCAGGGAACGTTCGTCGTCGGCGCTTCGGGAAGCGAAACGCTCCAACTCTCCTGTTCGGCGGTGCGAACGCTCGTGAAGACGGCTGTCACCGTGGGCGGGAGTGCCGCCGCCGTCGTCGGCGTCGCCATGGTTGCCGTCGCCGACATCACCGGCAGTTCCGGTGGGATGCGCTGACGCCGAATATTTTTGCGTTAGGAATCCGTCATATTCCGGGTGGGTGATGGTCGATGCCCGTCGTGCCACACCTGCCAGCGGACGAACCGCCTCGTGAGCGAACGCCACCCGATATCGACGACATCGTCGAACGAATCATCAACGGCACGGGTTCCGCGACCGGCTGACTCGGTCGCCGCTTTTCTTCCCGCGTTACAGCAGGACGCCGCCGATGACGAGGAGAGCAACCGCCACGACCGACGCCGCGGTGAAAAACGGCGCCGCCGACCGCGCGGGCTCGCGGATTTTCCGCTCGTCCAGTCCGTCGACGAGCCGTCCCGACCCCATCTCGACCAGACCCGCGAGGAGCAACCAGAGCACGACCATCGCGACGACGAGGTAGCCCCGCGTCGACCCGAAGAGCGACTCGGCGGTGTAGCGCTGTGCCGCGAGGTGGCCGCCGGTCAGAAACAGGACCACCGCGGAGAGACGCGTCCACGTCCGGAGTTTCCCGATTATCCCTCGCAGCGGCGTGGCGTCGAGGTCACCGTCCTGTGCCGCAGGCAACACCGCCCGCGCGACGAAGAGCACGCTTCCGGCCCACAGCCCAGCGAACAGCAAGTGTACCGCGTTGATTGCCGTGTCGACAGTCGACATGGTTGCGGGTGGAGCGCCGTGGACTTGAAAGCGCGGTATCGCGGGGCGGCACCGAATCGAAACCGATTAAACGCACGCCCGACGAGTGTAGGCCGAGCCGAGGTAGCCTAGCCCGGCCAAGGCGGTTGCTTCGAGAGCAACTGTCCGTTAGGACTCGTGAGTTCAAATCTCACCCTCGGCGCTTTTCCACTTACGTCTCGAACGTCCAGTCCGTACTCACGTCTGCGCCGTCCACGAGCGTCTGGTACACCACGCAGAACCGCTCGGTCGCGTCCCGAATCGACGCCGCCGTCTCCGGGTCGAGGTCACCCGCGAGCGTCACGTCGAGGCGGATGTCCTGAAACCCGACGGGCACGTCCGCGACGCCCATCGTCCCCCGCAGGTCGAGGTCACCTTCGACGCGGACCGACACGTCGGCGTCGACGCCGAAGTTCTCGATGACTGCTTGCGCCGTCAACTGCGAACACGCCGCCAGCGCGCCGAGGAGGAGGTCACCCGAACACGCCGCGGTCCCCGACCCGCCCGCGCCCTCGTGTAGCTCTGCTTCGTACATCGCCTGCCCGACTTCGACGCTGCACGTCGTCGCGTCCGCCGCCTCGTCGCCCGTCGCGCTGATGGTGAGTTGGGCCGCCTCCGGGTCGGCCTCGTACTGCTCTTTCAGCGGCTTCTGTGTCTCGCGAAGATCGCTGTCTGTCATACAACCACATGGTCCGAGCGCCGGAAAAAGCGTTCCGGGCCTCAGGGTTTGACGAGCACCTTGATGGCCTCGCGTTCGTCCATCATCCGGTAGCCCTCGGGGACGCCGTTGAGGTCGACCGTCTCCGTGAAGATGGGCGAGGGGTCGAGCGTCCCGCCGAGCACGTCGGCCATTAACTCCTCGGCGTACGCGCGAACGGGCGCGATGCCCCCGCTGAGCGTGATGTTGTCCCCGAACATCCCGTAGAGGTCGAGGCCGTCGACGCCGTGGGGGACGCCGACGTAGCCGACTGTCCCGCCCGGTCGCGCCATCGAGATGGCGGCGTTCATCGACGACGTGGCGCCCACGCACTCGACGACGTGGTTCGCGCCGCCGTATGTGAGCTCCTGGACGCGTTCGATGGCCTCGTCGCCGCGGGCCGCCACCGTCTCCGTCGCGCCAAATTCCTCGGCGACAGCGAGGCGGTCCTCGTGGTGCCCGGCGGCGATGATGCGCTCTGCACCCAGTCGTCGCGCGGCGAGGACGGCACACAGACCAACCGCCCCGTCGCCGACGACGACACACGTCGACCCGGCGTCGACGCCCGCACTGACGGCGGCGTGGTGGCCCGTCCCCATCACGTCCGTCAGCGGGAGGAGTGCGCGCAGGGTATCCTCGTCGTCGGCGTGGCGGTCCGGCACCCGAACCAGCGTGCCGTCGGCGTGTGTCGAGCGGACGTACTCGCCCTGCCCGCCGCCGTTGGCGTCGCCCCACGAGTCGCCGTTCACACAGGAGGTGTACAGTCCCTTCCGACAGAACTCACAGGAACCACAGCTGATGCGGAAGGGGGCCAGCACTCGGTCGCCCGGTTCGACCGAGCGCACGTCGTCGCCGACTTCCTCGACGATACCCATCGGTTCGTGGCCGACGCGACTTCCCACCTCACGGTCGCTCTCGCCCCGATAGAACCAGAGGTCGGAGCCACAGACCGCCGTGTGCGTGACGCGGACGATAGCGTCGGTCGGGGCCTCGATTTCGGGTCGCGGTCGCTCCTCGATTCGAATGTCGCCGGGGCCGTGGTACGTGGCGGCGCGCATACGCTCTCACGAACGCCGAGGCACAAAACGGCCACGCCGACCTACTTTCCTCTGTCAGGCGGGGTTCTTCCGCGAGAGGTCGCTCCCGCAGATGGGACAGCGGTCGCGGTGGTCGTCGAACTCGCGGCCACAGCCCTGACACTGGAAGCGCCAGTTGCGCTGTTCGGTGATGCCCTCGCGCGCGATGACTTCGACGGTGACGCCGAGATGCTCGGCGACGTTCTGCATCGCGTAGTCGTCGGTGACGAGCGTTCCGTCGAGTTCGAACGCGGCCGCGACAAGGCGAACGTCAGTGTCGGAGAGTTCCTCACCGTCGCCCGTCTCGACGGCCGCGCGCTCGATGGTTTCGATGGTGTTGTCGGCCGGGATGTGGATGTGCATCCCCGCGCCCTCCATGGCGTCGAAGCGGTAGGCGCTCTCGTCTTCGAGTTCCGCTTCGACGGCGGGGACCGACGCCATCTGCTCGGAGGTGTGATACTCGTGAATGAACGCAGAAGAGTCCAGAACGTGCATCTACCGGTCGATGACGATGTAGTCTTTCACTGCCTGCACGCGGGAGACTGGCACGTGGAGTCGGCCCTGTTCGTCCTGCTGGAACGCGGAGTCCGACGCCGAGAACTCCTCGTTCGGCGAGACGAGGAGGTCGTTCAGGGCCCCCGTCTTCAGGTTCATCGTGATGTTGTACAGCATGCCGAGTTCCGTTCCGTCAGCGCCCATAACGGACTTTCCAGAGAGGTTCTCGGCGAGTACGTCTGACATACGCTCCACATTCGTGGGGATGACCTTAAACGCCACGGGGTCGTCGTTCGCGAGCGGCCCATGTTGAAAGACTTAACTTCGGTCCACGGCTCTCTCGGGACACAGAACTTCTAGCGGGGGAAACTATGTCAGATTCGGATACACGCGACCGGTCGGATACGCTTCGCACCCCCATCGTCGCCGTGCTGGGGCACGTCGACCACGGGAAGACTAGCTTGCTCGATAAGATTCGCGGGTCGGCGGTCAGCGAGGGCGAGGCCGGCGCCATCACCCAGCACATCGGCGCGACGGCCGTGCCACTCGACACCATCTCGGGTATCGCTGGCAGCCTCGTCGACCCCGACGACTTCGACCTTCCCGGCCTGCTCTTCATCGACACGCCGGGCCACCACTCGTTCTCGACGCTTCGCTCTCGCGGCGGCGCACTCGCCGACATCGCCGTCCTCGTCGTCGACGTGAACGACGGCTTCCAGCCCCAGACCGAGGAAGCCATCGACATCCTCAAACGCACGGGGACGCCCTTCATCGTCGCCGCGAACAAAATCGACACCACGCCCGGGTGGAACCCACAGGAGGGCGAACCCATCCAGGTCACCTACGAGGCACAGAGCGACCGCGCCCGCTCCCGCCTCGACGAGAACCTCTACGAGATAATCGGCGAACTCTCGGACTCGGGCTTCTCCGCCGACCTCTACTGGCGCGTCCAGGACTTCCAGGCCAACATCGGCGTCGTCCCCGTCTCCGCGCTGACCGGCGAGGGCGTCCCCGACCTCCTGACGGTCCTGATGGGCCTCTCGCAACGGTACATGAAAGACGAGATGGCCATCGACGTAGAGGGACCGGGCGCCGGGACGGTCCTCGAAGTCAAAGAGGAGAAGGGCTTCGGCACCACCCTCGACGTGGTGATGTACGACGGGACGATTCGTGAGGGCGACGAAATCGTCGTCGGCGGGATGCAAGACCCCATCGTGACCGAGGTGCGGGCGCTCCTGCAACCCAAGCCACTCGCCGAGATTCGGACCGAAAAGCAGTTCGAGCGAGTCGACGCCGTCGCCGCCGCCGCGGGTGTGAAGATTGCCGCCCCCGACCTCGAAGACGCCATGGCCGGCGCGCCGGTTCGGGTCATTCGGAACCGCACGCGCGAGACGGTCATCGCGGACGTGGAGTCCGAACTCGCCCAAATCGAGGTCGAAACCGAGGAGGAGGGCGTCGTCGTCAAAGCCGACACGCTCGGTAGCCTCGAAGCGATGGCGAACGCCCTCGTCGAGGCGGAGGTTCCCATCCTCCGCGCGGAGGTGGGCGACGTGGCCCCGCGCGACGTGGCCGTCGCCAGCACCGCCGGCGAGGACGAACACAAGGTCATCCTCGGGTTCAACGTCGACGTGCTCTCCAACGCCGAACGCGAACTCGAATCGACCGACGTTCGCCTCTTCAGCGACGACGTCATCTACCAACTCGTCGAGGACTACGAGGCGTTCGTCGAGGAACGCGAACGCGCCCAGCAGGAGACGGTCCTCGACAAAATCATTCGGCCCGCGCGCTTCCAGATTCTCCCCGACCACGTCTTCCGCCAGAACGACCCCGCCGTCGTCGGCGTCGAAGTCCTCTCGGGCACGCTGAAAAACAACGTCAACGTCGGTCGCTTCGACGGCAACGAGTTCGAGCGACTCGGCCAACTCAGCGGCATCCAGAAGCAGGGTGAAGACGTAGACGAGGCCCGCGCGGGCGAACGCGTCAGCGTCGCCATCGACGGCCCGACGGTCGGCCGGCAGATCCACGAGGGCGACGAACTCTGGGTCGACCTCCCCGAGAAACACGCGAAGATTCTGGAACAGGAGCTCGACGACGAGATTCCGGCCGACGAGTTGGAGGCGCTCCGCGGCTATCTCGACAACCGTCGGCGGCGCGACCCCTTCTGGGGGAAATAGGTCATTCGGCCGTCTCCCCGTCGTTGAGGACTGACGTACATTGCACGATGAACTCGACGAGGTGACGCGCGACCCGTTGGTCCAGCGAGACGACGACGCCACTCGCCGACCCCTCCGGAAGGTGGAGGAGGACGCCGTCGTCGTGGACTTCGAGCGTCGCGTTCACGCCGCCGAGCATCGGACTTTCCTCCTCTCGGACGAGCGCATGTCGCTCGCGTAACTGCTCGGCGATCTGTGGAATCGCCGCCTCGATGGTTTCGCTCGAGAGGTCCTCGCGGACGTACAACACCTCCCACTCGTCGGCGTCGTAGCGCACTAGCGCCCGATACCCGTCGCCCGCTCGCTCGTGTACGAACTGGTGGAGTCGCTGGTCGTTCGGACCGGTCATCGACCCGAGCCACGCCGCCCGCTCGGTTATAAATCGGGACTAATCGCTCGCCGCGGAATCTCACTCATATTATTCACACAACTTTCGAGGATGTCTCTGGTACACGCGGAGTAACTTTTTAGTCGGAACCAGAGCAAGTAAGAAACGAGGTGACCGACGATGAGTGTTCGAACTACCCCGAGTGACCGTATCGCCCTGCCGACCGTCTCTCGGTACGACCTGCTGTTGGCACTCATGCCGATACCGTTGCTCTGCGGGGTGTTGCTGACGATGCTCACGCCGGTCTCAGAAACGGTCGCGATGGGTGCCGGCAGCCTCGTTTCCGCGATTCCGTTCGGCTACGCTATCTCTCTCGGCGCGCCGACTACCGGGCCGTCGGCTTGACGCCGTCGCCCACGGCATCCATTACTTGGAGGGCCGCGCTCGCGGCCAGTCCGCGTGCCACCTCGTCGCGTTCTGCGTTGGCGATTCCCGCCTCGAGGTCGTCGAGGTCGGGCGTGAACCCTGCGCTGACGGGGTGGCCCGCCGGCGGGCGAACGGCGACGGTCGCCGTCGGCCCGTTCGAACCGTAGGATAGCTCCGACCCGACGGTGTAGCTGTCGGGCAGATACGAGCGCGTGCGAGAGACGATACCCGCGACCGCCTGGCGGAGCGCCCGGCGCTGATCCTGCGTAAGTTCGATATCCGTCGATGGCTGTCCCGCTTCGGCAACTCCGGGTGCGCCTCCGTACGGCGTGTTTCCATTCATCCGAGTCGATAGCCGTACGCGGACCGCAGGTAAAAAGTCGTCGCCCGTCCCGAGAGTCCCGCCGAGTCCGTCCGCCGAGCGTCGCGCTCAGTACTGGTAGTCCGTGAACGCCATCACGGGGCCGGAGTCGGAGTTGTCCTCGATTTTCGCCTTGGCGTCGCGGAAGTCCTGCATCTGCACCTCGGTGCGGTCGTCGCGGATGGCGAACATCCCCGCCTCCGTGGCGAGGGAGGCGATGTCCGCACCGCTGTATCCGTCGAGGTCCTCGGCCACTTCTTCGAAGTCCACGTCGCCGGCGATGTTCATATCACGGGTGTGGATGCGGAGAATCTGGGCGCGGCCCTCGGCGTTGGGTTCGGGCACCTCGATGAGGCGGTCGAACCGGCCGGGGCGCAGGATGGCCTCGTCGAGCATGTCGAAGCGGTTCGTAGCCGCCATGATGCGGATTTCGCCTCGGTCGTCGAAGCCGTCCATCTCCGAGAGGAGTTGCATCATCGTCCGCTGGACTTCGGCGTCGCCGGACGTCTTCGAGTCCGTCCGCTTGGCGGCGACAGCGTCGATTTCGTCGA
>NZ_FNQT01000001.1:0-45496 GCF_900107665.1 Haloplanus vescus | reverse complement strand
GGTCCGTTCACGGCTGATGGCAACGGCGGCGCTGTCTCAGGTCCGTTCACTGCTGATGGTAACGGCGGCGCTGTCTCGGGCCCGTACACAGCTGATGGCAACGGGGGAGCAGTCTCCGGTCCCTACACTGCAGACGGCAACGGCGGCGCCGTCTCCGGTCCCTAAAGTTTCGAGAAGTCGAGTTCGTCGCTCCAGACCAGCGAGCCGTCGATTTTCACCGGTACTGTTTCGAGCGAGAGGAATTGCTGTACCTCCTCGCGTGTCATCTCGAACGTCTTCGAGGTGCCAGACCAGAGGTGATACTGGTCCTCGTCGTCTATCCACGGCATCACCATACTCCCCATCCCGACGCGAGTCGAGGGGTGAGTCTGCCAGTCGAGTTCGTACTGGTCGCCGCCACACCGCCGAACCACGCAGACGTTCGGCGGTCCGCCGTCCGTCCGGGCCAGCGACAGGCTACTGTCGCCGATGATTGTGTACTGGTCGCCGATGACTGAGTCGTCGCGAGCGACTTCAAGGGCGCTCCCGACGGTGAAGCCCCGATTGAGGAGGCGGGCAAGCATCCGGCCCATCCGGACCGCGCCGCTGTTGATGACGTCCGAGAGCGTGACGATGCCGGCGATGGCGCCGGCTTCGATGAGGGCCGACCCCTGCTCGTAGGACTGACACGCGTTGAGTAGGAAGGCGTCCGGCCCGGCGGCCCGGAGCGTCGTCGCGTCGAGTTTGCCGTCGGCGCACTCGAACCCCTCGCCGTCGATGTGTCCGATGTAGTGGAGGAGGTCGGCCTCCGCCGAGAGCACCTCGCGGAGTTCTGCCCGCGTCAGGTCGTGATGGACCTGGACCTCGAAGGGGAGTTCGTCCCGCGAGGCGTACACCTCGTCGACGATGTCGCGTTCGTCCGCCATCCGAAGGTCGTTACAGACGACGGTGATGCCGATGTCGCCGTCGGCCGGGGTGCGGTCCAAGCGGTTGTAGAAGGCGTTGGTCGTGGCCTTGCTCGCGCCGATGGGGGCGCCGTCGCCGACCCAGGACTGTTCGAGCGAGTCCGCTGCCTCGGGTTGGACGTACGAGCGCGTGGGGTCGTCGGCCGCGGCGCTTCGGGTGAAGGCAGCGTCGCGGAAGAACTCGTTCGCGGCCGTCGTCTGGACTTCCGAACTCGGCTCCGGTTGGCTCTGGGGCGTCCGCACGACGGCCAGGTCGTTGGTGACGAAGGGCAGGAGTTCGACGTTCTCGGGGTCGGGGGCGACGTGCGACGTGAGTCGCCACTCCGGCAGTTCGTCCTCCACGGCCCCGAAGGGGACGGAGAGATACTCCGCCAGTTGCGTCGCCAGCGGCTGGTCGTACAGCCATTCGAAATCGAGGTCCAGCGACGATTCGATGGCCTCGCGTTCGTGGAGGTCGACCGAGTAGTACCCCTCCGTTCGCGTCACGCAGTCGAGGAAGAACGTCTGCTTGAGGACGCGTTCTACCTCCGTCTCGAAGCCACGAACGGTGTCGAGGTCGTGTTCGAAGCCGTCGTCGGTCACCAAGCGCGGTCGGTCGCCGGGGACCACGTCCGCCGCGACGTAGTACGCGAGCGGCGCGGCCACGTAGATGGACTCGTACTCCGGCGGCAGTTCGAGTCTGACGCCCGTGTCGGGGGCGTCGACGCCGTCGGGGACGTGGAGTCGCTCGCCGAGTTCGACCAGCGGCGGATGCCCCCGGAGTGTCGGATACGACCGCTCGGGCGAGGTGGTCTTCAGCGCCGAGGAGAACGTGGAGACGGCGGTCATCACGTCGAGTGGGTCCTCGGTCGTGGTGAGCGTCGCCGCCGGTCCCTCGTGGTGAGAGCGGGCACCGACCCCGACTTCGCGCGTGCCGTCGAACTCGATGTGGGTTCGCGTTACGTCCGAGGAGACGGTGACCGCCCCCTCGACGCGGAGATACATCTTGATGGGGCCACAGAGTTCGAGGCTGTACGTGCCGTGGGGGAACTCCTCGTGGGCGGAGTGTTCCGTCTCGGCGAGCATGGTGCCCGTCTCGTCGCGGACGTAGACCGAGACGACGGTCGGGAGGGTTATGGACGCGGCGTCGACCGTCACCGCGGCGTCGACGGGGAATCGGTGGTCATCGGTGGCGGCGGGCGTCGGGGAGACGGGCCGGTCGGTGAACAGTCGGAACTGATTGCGCTCTATCAGGTCCGACACCATCAGGCCCGGCCGGTCGTCGAGGGGCGAGAACGCGACTTCGAGGGTGTCCTGCTCCGTCTCGGAGCGGTCCGACGCCGACCGCTCGGTCCGACTCATCGTACCTGTACGTCAGTCGTCGTGTACAAAAGCGTATTGCTGGTTCGTTCCATCACGTCGAGCGGTCAATCGGGAGCCAGTCGGACGTGAGGTCACGGTCACGGAAGTGCCAGCGCTGGTCGAGATTACCCCCGTCGATACGGAGTTCGACCGTCGCGTCGAACAGCGGCTGGAACAGCCGGACGATTTCCGAATCCAGCGCCCGCGGCAGTCGGAAGTGGACGAGTCCCGAGACGGCCCGTGCCTGTGCAATCGTGAGGTGCAGGAAGCGAAAGGCCGCCTCGCGTCCGTACGTCGAGAGGAGCGTCGGCAGGCAGTCGAAGGCCATGCGGAACTCCGCGGGCGCGAGGCCACCCGCGAACAAGTCGAACTCGTCGATAACCTCTGCAATCGTGCTCCCGAGTTCGTAGACCGTGCCGTCGACGACGTGTGTCCGGGGAGACACCTGGTCGAGCGGACGGTCGGCAGCCGCCGACCGCGCCGCCTCGCCACGCGTGACGAGACGAGCGTATTCGGAGGACAGCGGCCCCGTCTCGCGGAGTCGACTCACGCCGTTCACCTGATTCGGCTCCGGCGTCACGACGAGTCGTCGTCGCGGCGGGTCGGCGGACGGGTCGCCCAGCATCGTCGCTGATGCGTCGGCGAACATCTCCTCGGGGACCGAGCCGACGACGAGCAGCGCGCTCCCCTGCTCTTTCAGCGTCGCAAGAGCGTGCGCGAAGCTAACGCCCTCGTCGTCAGGCCCCATCCCGCCACCCGCAACCATCAACTGTCCGAACGGAACGCCGACAAATAATACTTCTTATCACAGAATCAGCCGTAATATTCGGGCGTGGTCACGCCGCCGCTCAGCGTTCCTCGAGGAACGCCTCGATGCGGTTGAGCGCTTCCTTCAACTCCGACATCCCCGTCGCGTAGGAGACGCGGAGGTGACCGTAGCCTTCTTCGCCGAAGACGCGTCCCGGAACCAGCGCGACGCCCTTCTCGTGGAGCAAGTCCTCCGCGAACTGCTCGTCGTCGTAGGGCGCCTCGGGGAACGCGTAGAACGCGCCCGTCGCCTCGAAGCAGTCGAGGCCCATGTCGCGGAACCGCGAGATGACGAACCGGCGGCGACGGTCGTACTGCGTTCGCATATCGACCACGTCGTCGTCACACGTCTGCAGGGCTTCGAGCGCGGCGTACTGCGCCGTCGTCGGTGCCGAGAGCATCGTGTACTGGTGGATGCGGTTCATCGCGTCGATGGCGTCGCTCGGCCCGAGGGCGTACCCGAGTCGCAGCCCCGTCATCGCGTAGGCCTTCGAGAACCCGTTGAAGACGATGGTGCGCTCTCGCATTCCGGGCAGCGTCGAGATGGACGTGTGCTCGCCTTCGTAGGTGAGCCCCGCGTAGATTTCGTCGGAGAGCACCGTCAGGTCGTGCTCGCGTGCGAACTCCGCGATTTCGGCGAGTTCGTCCTTGGTGGCCGTGGCCCCAGTCGGGTTGTTGGGGTAACACATCATCAGCACCTCGGCGTCGGCGGCGCCGGCCCGTTCCAGGTCGTCGTAGGTGAGCACGAAGTCGTTCTCCACACGCGTGGAGACGGGCAGGGGTTCGCCGCCCGAGAACCGCACGCCCGGGCCGTAGGAGATGTACGCCGGCGACTGGACGGCCACGGCGTCGCCAGGGTCGACGACAGCGCGGAGCGCCAGGTCGACGGCCTCGCTCGCGCCCGTCGTCACCAGAATCTCCTCGTCCGGGCCGTAGTCGAGGTCGTAGCGCGTGACGTGCTCCGAGATGGCCTCGCGGAGCTCGTACATCCCGCGGTTGGTGGTGTAGGAGGTGCGTCCGCGCTCCAGCGAGTGGATGGCGGCGGCCCGCGCTTTCCACGGCGCGCTGAAGTCGGGTTCACCCACGCCCAGCGAGATGACGTCGTCCATCTCCTCCGCGAGTTCGAAGAACCGACGAATGCCCGACGGGGGCGTATCTCTGGCTCGCTCCGACAGCTTCATGGCGAGACTGAGAGCCGGTCGTCGTCGTCGCGTTCGGTGAACTCCATGCCACGGTTCTTGTACGTCTTCATGACGAAGTGCGTCACCGTCTGCGTAACCTCCGGAATCGGTGCGATCTGTTCGGAGACAAACATGGAGACGGCGCGCATCGACTCGGACTCGACGGTCACGTCGAAGTCGTAGTCACCCGAGACGAGGTGGAGTGCAGTGACCTCGTCGAACTTCGTGATGCGGCGTGCGACTTCGGCGTAGGTGGTGTCGCGGTCGAGTTCGAGGTTGAGCTCCACCTCCGCGGTGACGTGGTCCTCGTCGACCTTGCTCCAGTCGACGACGGGCTGATAGCCGAGAATCGAGCCGTCGGATTCGAGCTCTTCGAGCATCTCCTCGACCTCCTCCTGCGAGCGGCCGAGTTGTCGAGCGATGGTTTCGGTGTCCTCACGAGCGTCGTCGAGAAGCAAATCGACTAGCTCCCGTTTAGCGTCCATACGTGAGGGTGGGGAGCCTCAGTAAAAGGGTTTGCTCACGCGTCAGTATCCGTGTGGAACGATGGTGCCACGACTCGGCCGAGGAGTGCGTGTTTCGCCCGAGGGCGGCGAAAGATGGATACGGAGTGACACCGAGTTGCGGACATGGCCCTCGCAGACGTCTTTCTCTCGCCGCTGGGGTTGGTCGCCCTGCTGGCCGCAGTCCCCATCGTCGTCCTCTATCTGGTCCAACCCGACCCCCGACGGGTCGAACTCCCGACGCTCCAGTTCCTGCTCGACGAAGACGAACGCGACGCGTCGAACCCGCTGCTGGAACGCCTCCGGCGCAGTCTCCTCCTCCTGTTGCAACTGCTCGTCGTCGTCGCCCTCGCGGCGGCGCTCGCGGGTCCCTACGTCACCGTCTCGGAGAGTCAGACCGTCGAGGAGACGGTCATCGTCCTCGACGGGAGCGCGAGCATGGGCGTCGACACCGGCGACGGCACGCGCTTCGACGACGCCGTCGCCGCCGCCCGCGACTCAACGACCGGCACCAACGCCGTGGTCTTCGCCGGCGCCGAGAGTCGAATCGCCCTCCGCTCGGGCGGGAGCGACGAGGTGGACCGCACCCTCGACGGCCTCTCGGTCGTCGACACGCCGACCGACCTCGGCACCGCCATCTCGCAGGCGGCGTCCATCGCGGGCGAGAACGCGCGAATCGTCGTCCTCAGCGACTTCGCTGACGACACGGGCTGGACCGACGCGGTCCGGTCCGCCCGCGCCCGCGGCCTCGTCGTCGACCTGCGTCAGTTCGCCGAGGGCGGCGCCGGCAACGTCGGCATCGTCGACCGCTCCTTTTCCGGGAACGAGGTGACGCTCTCGGTGAAGAACTACGGCACCCAACAGGTCACCCGGACGGTGACGCTGGGTGGCCGACAGCGCTCGGTCACGCTCGGCCCGGGCGACGTCGAACGCGTGACCCTCGCCGTGCCCGGTGGCGGCGGAGAGGCGCGCCTCTCGCCCGGCGACGACTTCCCCACCGACGACACGGCGTTCGTCGCCGCGCCCGCCGACCCGACGGTGGACGTCCTCCTCCTCACGAACGACCGAAACCGGTATCTCGCGGCCGCGCTCTCGGTCATCGACGAGGTGAGTCTGACTGTCGACGAACCGCCGACGACCATCGAGGACGACTACGACGTCATCCTCTACAGCAATCTCGACGCCGAACGTCTCCTCCGGGGGAACGTTGAGGCCGGCCGCGACGTGGTGGAATCGGGTGGCGGCGTGGGCGTCCTCGCACAGGATTCGCCGCCGAGCGCGCTCGCCGACCTCCGTCTCCTGTCGCCGTCCGGCGTCGGCACCAACCCCTCGATTGGCCGCGTGGCGACCGACGAACTCACGCGGGAGGTCGACTTCCCGCCGCCGGAGCGCTACCAACGGGGGACGCTCCAGGCCGGCACGCCGCTGGTGACCACCGGGAACGGGACGCCGCTGGTGGCCACCCAGTCCCGCGACGGCGGGCGCGTCCTCTACTACGGCTACGTCGTGAACGACGACCCGTTCCGCTTCAACTACCAGTACCCCGTCTTCTGGAAGCGGGCGACGTTCTATCTCGCCGGTCGCGAACCCCTCTCGTCGCTGAACCGAGAGACGGGCGCGCGCCTCCAGTTCGCGAGCGAGACGCGCGTCGAGACGCCGGACGGGACCGTCGAATCGACCGTCGTCTCGCTCGATCAGGCAGGCTTTTACACGACTCCCAGTCGCCGCGTCGGCGTCTCGCTGTACAGCGAGACGGAGTCGAACGTCACCGCCGAGTCGCTCGACGACCGGACCGAGGAGACGGGCGTGACCGCCCGCGAGGAGGACCGACAGGTACCGCGGCCGCTGACGCCACTCGTCGCCCTCGTCGGCCTCCTCGTCGCCGTGGGTGAAATCGCCTATCTCCGCAGGCGAGGTGACCTGTGATGTCGGTGGCGTTGCAGGCGGTGCGGACGACGGTCGGTGACACCGTCGTCGGCGTCGAGCGCCCCCTACTACTGCTGGCGCTTCCCGTCGTCATCGCCGCGCTGGTCCTGCTCGTTCGCTACCGGGTGCGCGGGACGGCGTCGACGCGGAGCCGGCGCCTCCTCCTCGCCTCCCGGGTGGTGATGGCGACGCTCCTCGTCGTCGCCGCGGCGGGACCGTTCACCGTCGTCACGATGGAGACGCAGGGCGACCCCTCGGTCTCGCTGCTCGTCGACCGCTCGGACAGCATGGCCGTCTCGCCCGTCGACGCGGAGGGACTCGCGGCCGACATCGAACGTGAGGGCGTCCCGGTGACGGTGTCGACTATCGGTCAGGGGACGAACTCCCGCGTCGGCGACGGTATCGCGGCCAACCTCCGCGAGAACGGATCGGTAGTCGTCGTCTCGGACGGGCAGGTGACGGGCGGCCAGCGCCTGACGGAGACGACGGAGTTCGCTCGGTCGCTCAACGCCACCATCAGCACCGTCCGGACCGACCCGACCCGGACCGAACGCTACGTCACGGTGTCCGGACCGAGCAAGGCCAGCGTCGGCGTCGAGAGCAGCTTTCTGGTGCAGGTCGAGGGCGTCCAGACCAGCAATCCGGTGACGGTGAGCGTCGAAATCGACGGACAACCGGTCGCCACGGAACAGATTGCCGAGGGCGAGGGGAGCGTCTCGGTCGACCACACCTTCGAGTCGACGGGCGACCACGAAGTGACGGCCGAAATCGACGGGGACGACGTGTACTCGCAGAACGACCGGGCGCTGAAGACCGTCCGCGTCGTCGAACAACCCCGAATCCTCTACGTCTCGCGAGGCAACTACTCCCTCCAACCGTATCTGAACGAACTCTACGACGTGGAGACGGCCGAGTCGGTGCCGTCGAACCTCGACCCCTACTACGCCGTCGTCGTGCAGAACGTCGCCGCCGACGACATGGGGAACGTGGACGAACTCCAGCGATTCGTCATCGACGGCGGCGGACTGCTGGTCGCCGGCGGGCCCAACAGCTTCGAGAACGGCGGCTACGCCAACTCCTCCATCGCCGCGACGCTCCCAGTCACGTTCGGCGAGTCCACGCCGGGGAGCGCGCGCATCGTCATGCTCGTCGACGTCTCCGGGAGCGCAGGGACGGGCATGGAGGTACAGAAAGCCATCGCCCTCGACGCCCTCTCGCAGCTCGACGACGAGAACACCGTCGGCGTCGTCGGCTTCAACCACCAGGCGTACAGCGTCGTCGAGCCAGCCACCCTGAGTCAGAATCGCGACACCGTCGAGGACCGCATCCGCCGACTGCGGGCGGGCGGCGCAACCAACATCGCCAACGGCCTCCGTGGCGCCGAGGAGATGCTCGGCGGCCAGCGCGGGACGATTATCCTCATCAGCGACGGCGCCGACACGGAGAGTCGGTCGGACGTGGTGGCGAGCACGCTCGGCCGGCAGGGGATTCAGGTCGTCGCCATCGGCGCCGGACGGAACGTCAACGAACGCGTCCTCCGGCGGGTCGCGGAGGAGTCCGGCGGCAACTACTTCCGCGCCAACGAGACGGACCGCCTGCGACTCCTGTTCGGCGGCGGGAGCCGCCAGTTCCAGGGCGATGGCCTCACCGTCGTCGATTCGAGTCACTTCATCACCAGCGGCGTCACGCTCGAATCCAACCCCGGGCAGGTCAACGACGTGTCGATGCGCCCCGGCGCGAACTTCCTCGTCGCCACGCCGGACGGCACGCCCGCTGTCGCCTCGTGGCGGTACGGACTGGGGCGGGTCGCCACCATCACCACGTACGGTTCGGACGGCGGCCTCGACGGCTTGCTCCAGCGCCCCGACTCCCTGCTCGTCTCGAAGTCGGTCAACTACGCCATCGGCGACCCCGAGCGCAAGGCTTCGGGCGTGACGGACGTGTCGGACACTCGCATCGGCCAGCCGACGACCGTCGTCTACCGCGGCGAGCGCCCGCCGAGCGGGACGACCCTCACGTTCAGCGCCGTCGACGACGGCGTCTATCGGGCGCAGGTGACGCCGACGGAGGTCGGCTTCCACGACGCCGCGGGTGCGACGTACGCCGCGAACGCCCACGCGGAGTACGCGGGTTTCGGCACGTCGACGGCGCTGACCGAGGCCGTGCGGTCGACGGGCGGGCAGCGATTCGACCGCGGGCAGACCGCCCAAATCGCCGCGTTCGCCCGCCAGCAGTCGACGCGCGTCCGAGACGTTCGGCAGACGTGGGACTGGGCGTTCGTGGTCGCCGCGCTCCTCCTCTTCGTGACCGAGGTGGTCGTCCGGCGGCTTCAAGTGTACAACGGGCGTACGAGCAGGGAGAGTGGTCTCCCATGAGCCTCATCGGTCGGTCGATTAATCTGGCGCTCGCCCTCCTCGTCTGCGTGTCCGTCGCGGGCACGGCAGGTGCGACGCTCTACTACCAAGAGTCGGTCGAGCAACTCGACTCCGAGAACAGCGACCTGGAACAGCGGAACGAACAGCTGCGCGAGGACCTCGAAGAGACGCGACAGGAGCTCCAAGCGACGCGCGAACGCCTGCGCGAGCTGAACGAGAGCCTCGAAACCACCCGGAGCGACGTCGGGCAGGTGTCGGAGAATCTCGAAGAGACCGAGGGACAGCTAGAGTCGACGGAAGACGAACTGTCTTCGACCCGGCAGGACCTCCAAGCCGCCCAGAATCGCGTCCAAGAGCTGGAGGGTCGCGTCGAAACCTTGGAAGACCGGAATCAGGAGCTGCAAACGAGGGCCAACAACCTCGAATCCACCAACCAGGACCTGCGCGCGGAGCGCGACGACCTCCAGCAGGACGTGGACGAACTGAGCGACGAAGTGAACCGGCTCGAATCTGATGTCAGCGAACTACGGACAAGGAACGAACAACTCCGACAAGAAAACGAGCAACTTCGAGATGCACTCGCGGAGGCCTGTGCTGCCATCCCACCGAACGAGACCAAACCGAGTGAGTGCTGATATGGCCGGCGCAACGACCACCGAAAGAAGTGACTCAGAGTCTGCGGACGACCCGGCCGAGATGCAACGCATACGCCGCGCGCTCCGAGAGATTCGACGCGAGGGGTGGAAGGTGGCGGTCATCTACGCCATCGTCGACGCGACGCTGGCGACGCTGCTCGCGAACCTTCTCGTGACGGTGCTGGGCGGCGTGCCGGGCCTCCCGGCCCGCGTGCCGATTCCCGAGGCGGTCCGTCGCGTCCTGCGCGAGACGGCGGGCATCACGCTCGCGGAGCCGACGGTGTCGAGCGCCGCCGTCGTCGGCGTCGCCGTCGGCTGCCTCGTCTTCGGCGCCGACGTGGCGTTGCGGGTCCGGCGCCCCCTCGTCGAGCAGTTCGAGGCGGCGAATCCCGAACTCGCGGAGTCGCTCCGGACCGCCCGCGACGCGGTTCGCGCGGACCGTCACTCCCGGATGGCCCGGCGGCTCTACGAGGGCGTCCTCGATGACCTCAAGCAGTCCTCAAGCATTGGCTTGCTCGACCTGCGCCGCATCGCGGTATCCGTCCTCCTCATCACGGCGCTGAGCGTGGGGACGATTCAGTTGGCGGTCGTCGACCTCTCGATTGCCGGCCTCGGACCACAGCCGGGAGCGACGGCCCCGGACGGCGGCACCGACACGGAGTACGGCGGTCTGCAGGACGGGTCGTCCATCCTCGGGGAACCCGAGGACGTTCCGGAGGGCGAGGAGGACCTCGACACAACCATCGACACCAGCGGATCGGGGAGCGGCGGCGGGACGGACGCGTCGGCGACGGCCTACGAGGACAGCGGGTTCGCGGGGGCAGACACCGTCGAGAGCCAGCGGGCGGGCTACACCGAGAGCGAGCAACTGGAAGACGCGGAGCTGATTCGAGAGTACAACCTGCGGATACGAGAGGAGACCGACGACGAATGAGCGACGACACAGACATCGACCGGCTACAGCAACGACTCGAAGGCGTCCGCGAGGAGGTCGGCAAGCGCATCGTCGGCCAACACGAGGTGCTCGAACGCCTCCTCGTCTGCATCCTCGCGGACGGGAACGCCCTCCTCGAAAGCAACCCCGGTCTCGGGAAGACGACGATGGTCCGGACCGTCGCGGACGTGACCGACCTCGACTTCTCGCGGGTGCAGAACACGCCCGACCTGATGCCCTCGGACATCACGGGTACCGAAATCATCCGGGAGTCGGAGGGGAACCGCGAGTTCGTCTTCGAGAAAGGTCCCATCTTCGCGAACGTCGTCCTCGCCGACGAAATCAACCGCGCGACGCCGAAGACACAGGCGGCGTTGCTCGAAGCAATGCAGGAAAAGCAGGTGACGGCGGCCGGTGAGACCTACGACCTCCCGCGGCCCTTCTTCGTCCTCGCGACCCAGAACCCCATCGACCAGGAGGGGACGTACCCACTGCCTGAGGCCCAGACGGACCGCTTCCTCCTGAAGCTCGTCCTCGATTACCCCTCCTACGAGGAGGAACAGGACATCGTCCGACTCTACACCGAAGGCGGCGGCGGGTCGGTCCCGCCGGTCGAGAAGGTACTCACGCGCGAGGAGATACGGCAGATTCAGTCGCTCGTCCGTGAGGTGCCCATCGCCGACGACGTGCGTGACCGGGCGATTCAGTTGGTGCGAGCGACTCGCGAGGCGGAGACGGTCGAATTCGGCGCGAGTCCGCGCGCGAGCATGGGACTGGTGCTCACCGCGAAGGCGCGGGCGTTCCTCCACGGCCGCAACCACGTCTCGTGGGAGGACGTGGAGGCGATGGCGCCGCCGGTCCTCCGGCACCGCATCCTCCTCGATTTCCGCGCGGAGCGTGAGGGACTGACGACCGACGACGTCATCGCCGACCTCGTCGACGAGGTATGATAGACCCCGACTTCCTCGACGAACTCGGCCGCTTCGAGGCGTCGCTGGACCAGCAGACGACGGCGATAAAGAAGGGGGAACAGGAGTCGCCGAACGTCGGCGAGGGACTGACCTTCAGCGACTACCGCCGCTACGCCCCCGGCGACGACACGCGACTCATCGACTGGCGGCTCTACGCCCGCACGGAGGAGTTCTACATCAAGCAGTTCGAGGAGGAGCGCAACCTGACGGTCCACGTCCTCCTCGACGCGAGTGCGTCGATGGACTTCGGCGACGGGGACGAACGCAAGTTCGACTTCGGCGCCAAACTCGGCCTCGGCTACGCATATCTCGTCGCCGAAGCCCACGACGACTTCCGCTTCTCGCTGTTTCGGGAGCGCCACGAGCGCATCGACACGGGGAAGTCGACCCGCGGCGAGGTGTTGGCGCTCATCGACCGCCTCAACGAATCGGCGGTCGACGGCGAGACGGACTTCGAGACGGCGCTGACGGAGTACGCATCGTCGATTCGGTCCCGGTCGCTCGTCGTCGTCGTCACCGACGGCATCGGTGACCTCGACGGCCTCGAGACGGGACTGGCCTCGCTCGCAGGCAACGAAGTCGTCCTCGTGCAGGTGCTCTCGCCGGACGAACTCGACCCCGACGTGGCTGGCGACACCATCTTCGAAGATTTGGAGACGGACCGCTCGCGCCGAACCTACTTCGGCGGTCGCTTGGCCGAGACGTATCGCACCCGCGTCGACGAGTTCGTCGACGACGTGGGCGACCGGGCGGAGGACCTCCGACTCACGCACCGACTGGTGGCGACCGACGAGGACTTCTTCGACGCCTTCACCTCCATCTGGGTCGGGTAGAACCCACGGAGTTTTGCGCCCACCCCCGCTACGGCAGGGCGAATGCCGTACGACGAACTCGCCGACCGTCTGTCGACTCCACTCGACCCAGTTCGCGTCGGCGCCTTCCCCGACGGGAGCGTCGACGACTACCACCGCATCCGGGCCGGCGAGTCGTCGGTCGACTCGCGGGAGGCGTTCGCCGCCGAAATCACCGCTGGACGCGACTCGTTCGTCCGCGACCACGTTGCGACCGACGCGGGCGGCCAGTCGGTGAACGCGGCCCGACAGGCGGCGGCGCTCGGCGACGACGTCTGCCTCGCGGGCCATCTCGACCACGCCGTCTTCGACTTCGACTTCGAGACGGTGTCGATGGGGGCGCCCGCGAGCGTTCACGTCACCCTCTTCGATGCCGACGACGTGATGTTCGTCGAGGAGTCCGCCGACCTCGAAACGTGGTCGTTCGCGGAGCTACGGGCCGCACTCGGCGAACGACTCGACACCTTCCTCGAACGCGATGCGCTCTGTTGCACCAACTGGGCGTCGGTGCCGGGACTGGGGTCGGCGTTCGACGAGATTGCAGCGCGCGACCCGGACGGGAACGTGTTCTGTGTCGACCCGGGCCCCATCTCGACGGCGCAAGCGGGCGACTTGCTCGACGCCCTCGAACGACTGGACGGCGCCTACGACACCGTGTTGAGCGTGAACGAAGACGAGGCGGGGCGATTGGCCGAGACTGTGGACCGCGGGGACGCCGACCCGACGAGCGCGGCGGCACTGGACGCGATTCGGGCGGCGGCGTCCGCGGCGGGCGTCGTCGTCCACGGCGTCGACGCCGCGACGGCGACGACGCCGGACGGCCGCGTGTCGGTGCCGACGCTCGAAACGGAGCGCACGCTGACCGAGACGGGCGCGGGTGACCGATTCAGCGGGGGCCTCGCTCGGTCGCTCGGCGCCGGGTGGGAGTGGGACGTCGCCCTCGCGATGGGCAACGCCTGTGCCGGCCACTACGTCTCGGGACAGGGAACCGGCGGGGTGGCGGAACTCCGCGACCGAGTGCTGGCCGACCGGCCCCGATAGAGAATATCGTACCCGTTTACCGGCGTATTGCCGAACGGGGCGGCGACACGCTGGTTGGCGTACGATACTCACGACGATAACCGGAATCGAAATCCTATACTGTCGCCACGGCGGCGTACGACCATGAACTACGTCCAGTGGTCGATTCTGGCGCTGTTGTCGTACTCGGGTGTGGCACCGCTGATCGGGTTCGCGACGACGGGCGACCCGAAGATTCCGAGCTTCGTCGCCGCGCTCATCAGCAACGGACTGCTCGTGGTCGCCACCATCGGCGTCGTCCTCTACGAGGGGCAGTCAGTGGCGACGTATCTCACGCATCCGAAATCGCCGTATCTCTACCTCGCGGGCGTCTGCCTCGCCGTCGGCATCCTCGCGTACTACCGGGCGCTCTCGCTCGGCCCCGTCAGCGCCGTCGTCCCCATCTTCGGCACGTTCCTCGTCGTCAGCTCCGTCTTCGGCATCCTCTTTCTGAACGAATCGCTGACGGCGCGCAAAGCGGCCGGCATCGGCTTCGCGATGGTCGGTATCTACCTCGTGTCGGTGTAGGTCGTTGCCGCTGGCCCACAGTATTTGGGCGGGGCGGCCGTATTGGCGCATATGGCACTCCAAGAGTCCGACTCCGAACTCGAGACGGGCGACGCCGCGCCCGACTTCGAACTGCCCGGCGTCGACGGCGAGACGTACACGCTCGACTCCTTCGACACCGACGCCTTGCTCGTCGTGTTCACGTGTAACCACTGCCCGTACGCGCAGGCGAAGTTCGACTTGCTCAACGACGTGGCACGCGAGGACGACGTGACCGTCGTCGGCATCAACGCCAACGACGCCGAGGAGTACCCCGAGGACTCCGTCGAGAAGATGCAGGAGTTCGTCGAGACGGGCCGCGTCGCCTACGACGCGTACCTCCGCGACGAGTCGGCGGACGTGGCGCGAGCCTACGGCGCCGTCTGCACCCCCGACCCCTTCCTCTTCCGGCGCGAGGACGGCGAGTATCGCCTCGCCTACCACGGCCGCCTCGACGACGCGATGGGCCCGGACGAAGAGGCGACCGAGTTCTACATCCGGCAGGCCATCGATTCGGTCCGTGCGGGCGAAGCGGTCGACATCGACCCCGGCCCGTCGCGTGGCTGTGGCATCAAGTGGCCCTGAGGCAGTTATCGGCGGCACCCCTCCTCTCCGTCCCAGTAGCGCCTCGATATCCGTAAGTGGAACCCCCACGAAGTGAGAGATATGCGCGACGCCCTCCGCCGAGTCGCTATCGGATTGTACTTGCTGTGGCTACTACTCGTCGTACTGCTCATCCTCGGCCGCTACACCTCGTTCCCGTTGCTCGATGCCGTTCGCTCGGGCGTCGTCTTCGGTGCGGCCGTGTTGACCGTCGTGGGGGCCGGTCAACTACTCCGGGAAGGATATCGACGAGTCGCGGGCTGAGGGCCGCGCTCACGACGACTGAGCCGAACATCGCCGAGCAAGTGGTTATCGATTCGACAAGATATAATGGGGTGAAGTGGCTTGGACGGCCCGATGCGTTGGTCCCCCCTCGCTCGCAAGGAAGCCCGGACAGTCGCAACGTCGAAGGGAATCTGGCTCCTCGCCGTCCTCCTCGTGCCGTGGGGCTATCGGCCGAGTTACGTCGGCTGGGACGGCCTCGGGGCAAACATCACGGCCGGCTACGTACAACTCGCCGGGACGGGGCTTCTCCCACTCGGCGTGTTGCTGTTGAGCTACCAATCCATCGTCGGCGAACGAACCTCGGGGAGTCTCAAGTTCACCCTCGGACTCCCGCTGACGCGGACGGACGTGCTCCTCGGAACGGTCGTCGGCCGAACCGTCGGCATCGCCGGGCCCGTCACGCTCTCCTTCCTCGTACTGGCCGGCATCGGCCTCCTCGACCACGGCGCGTTCGACCCGCTTCCCTTTCTCGGCGTCGTCTTGGTGACGCTTCTCTACGTGGGCGTCCTCGTCTCCATCGCCGTGTCAGTCTCCGCGATGGTCGAGCGAACCGTCACGGCCGCGGGCGCCGTCTTCGGCCTCGTGTTCCTGCCGTTCGTCGTGTTCTGGTCACGGCTCGCGACGGTGGTCTTCTCGGCGGCGACTGGGACCGCCGTCAATCCGTTCGAGCCACCGGCTTCGGGGCCGCTGTTCCTCTTGCATCGGCTCAATCCGGGTGGCGCGTACCACGTCGTCTCGAACTGGGTGCTCGGCGTCGGGAACTCGGCGAACACGTACAGCACCGTCCTCAGCGAACTCCAGCCACAGGTGTCGACGAACGCGCTGGTCGTCGAAGCGACGTTTCAGCCGGGAGCGGTCCCCGGCTATCTCCACGAGTCGGTCGGCGTGCTCGTGCTGTTGGCGTGGCTGGTCGCACCGCTCGGACTCGCTCGCCTCGTCTTCTCGCGGGGTGATGTGGCGTGACCGACGCGGTCATCGAGACTGAAGGCCTCACGAAGCGGTACGGGTCGACGGTCGCAGTCGACGACCTCGACCTCACGGTCACCGGAGACGAAATCTACGGCTTCCTCGGGCCGAACGGCGCCGGGAAGTCAACGACCATCGGGATGGTCATGGACTACGTTCGCCCCACGGCGGGCCGCGTGCGCGTCCTCGATGGTGACCCCCGAGCCGACGCCGTCGAGATACACGACCGGTTGGGCATCCTCCCGGACCGGTACGACCTCTACGACGGTCACACCGCCCGCCAGCACCTCGACTTTGTCATTGACACGAAGCGCGCGAGCGACGCCCCCGAGCAGTTGTTGGCCCGCGTCGGCCTCGACGATTCGAGCGACCAAGCCGTCGACACGTTCTCGCAAGGGATGGAGCAACGGCTGGCGCTCGCGATGGCGCTCGTCGGCGACCCCGAGCTACTCGTCCTCGACGAACCGTTCACCGGGCTCGACCCCCACGGCGTCAGGACGGTCCGCGAAATCGTTCACGAGGAGAACGACCGCGGGGCGGCCGTCTTCTTCTCCAGCCACGTCCTCGGACAGGTCGAACTCGTCTGTGACCGCGTCGGCATCCTCCACCACGGGCGCCTCGTCGCACAGGGCACCGTCGACGAACTCCGTGAGCGAACGGACGTCGGCGGGGACGCCTCCGTCGAGGAGGTGTTCGTCTCGATAACCGACGAGACAGCCGCAACCGACGGGCGAGCCACGGAGGGACGATGAGACGGCGCGCCTTGCTCGCCGCCGCGGGCACCTCGCTAGCGAGTCTCGGCGGCTGTCTGGGCGCACCGGAGTACACGATTACGGACGTGACGGTAACCTCGACAGCGCCGTTCGAGTTCGACGTGACAGTCGTCGACCCCGACGCCATCGTCGAACACCCGGCGGAGTTGGAGTTCGAAGTCCGCAACGGAAGCGACCGACCGCTCCGCGTGCGGAATACGGGCGTGTGGCCGTTCGGACTGCTACAACTCGTCTACTCGCGCGAGGAGTCGGCGGCTGGCACGATACTCTGGACGGAGCGGTACGAAACCAGTCAGTACGTCGACGCCGAGAACCGGAGCAGCTACGGCGTCGAATCGACGCCGCTCGTCCGAGCCCTCGACGCCGGCGACACGGTCAGCGAAACCTACGAACTGCACGGCGACGGAGTCCACGAAGCGGGCACCGCGTACGTCATCGGCGAGTTCGAGTCGCCGGTGTTCGAGTATCAGCGTGACGGCGACGACGACTGGACCGCGTTCACACCCACTATCGAAGTGGCGATTGCCACTAAAGAGTGGGTGTCGCTGTAATCGACGCTGGGTAACAACGGGCGAGGCGATGAAGTCGCTACTCGAGCCGAGACCCACGCGGCGCCGCAGCGTGGTCTGACACACCCAGCGCGTTACCGAATCATAAGATATCCTGTCAATTGCAAATCTGGCGCAGCACACATATGATGGTGTTCCGACAGACCACAACGTGAAGCCCTCCAGAATCGACGAGACAGCGCCCAATCCGACGCCACGAAACACGGTGAGTACGAGACGCAGAACGCTTCTGACGGCAGCCATCGCCAGTGTCGGCCTGAGCGGGTGCCTCGGGAACCGTAATCGGTCCCTGCCGTCGACGCCGTCAGGTTCGTGGCGACAGTATATGCACGACGAGGAGAACACGGGAACGTCGGAGGCGACTGCACCGCCGCGCGGGAATCTCGCGTGGACGTCGGACGCGTTCACGCGTTGGCTACCGGTCACGGCCGACGGGGACGTCTACATCGGGAATGTCGACCCGGACCCCGCTCCGAAGATAGTCGGACTCGACGCGACGGACGGCACCGAGCGCTGGCGCGTCAGTATCGAGGAGGCGTCCCACTACACGTCCGCCATCGTGGGGGAGTTGCTAGTTGCCGCGTACGGAGACCGAGTAATCGCGCTCGACCGTGAGTCGGGCGACCGAGAGTGGACAACGCGACTCGCTGGTACCGTCTCGCGTACCGAGATCACGGCCGTTCCCGAGGCGACGCTCGTTCTGGTTCCCGAGGAGTCTGGACGCGACGCGTCTCTCACGGCGCTCGACGCTACGACGGGCGAACAGCGGTGGTCCGCGTCGCTCGTGGAGAGTGCCGTCGACGCTCCCGCGATTCGAGAGGACGGTGTGTTCGTCGCCGCAGATTCGGAACTGTCTCGCTTCGACGTCGCGGACGGGAGCCGAGTGTGGCAGCGGAGCGTCGAGAACGCTGCGCTCGGTCCGAGACCGACCGAGACGGAGCTCGTCGTCGCCGCCGACGGCGAACTCACCGTCCACGACGCCGACACCGGGGAGCATCTCCGGGTACTCGACAGTTACGAGGACGAGGTCCACGGCGTCGCACTCGCAGACGGTGCCGCGTACTGGCTGACTGCCGAGACTCTCGCAGCGATTGCCATCGACGACGGCACCGTCGAGTGGCGACTCGAAGCCGAGGGCTGCCAAGCGGGGCTCTGTGTCGGGCAGGACGCTATCGTCGCTCCCGTTCAATACGAGGAGTTCGACCTCGAAACCACGTGGCCCACGATTGCCGCGTTCGACCGCGAAACGGGAGAGATACGCTGGTATTACCACATCGACGGGTTCGACGTGTTGTTTACGACGCCGCCCGTGTTGGTCGACGGCGCCGTCTACGTCGCCGCCAACACCATCGACAGTATCGGTGCGCTGGGAGACATTCCCCCGAGAGACGAGTCGGGCCTATTCTAAGGAGGTGCGCTCCGAGAAACCAGTACGCGGGTTCGATATATCGACATACGATTTATTTGTCGAACACGCCGTCATCAGCGCTCTCGATGCAGACGGCTCGCACCACTGGAGAACGTTTCTGACTCCCACGTGACTCGGAGAATACGTGCGACGACTCACCACACCGATTCTGTTGGTCGTGGTCGGGTCGGTGCCTCGAGTACCGTCGCCGCCGCGCCACGAATCGGCCCCCGAGCAACTAGCCATCGTTTGCACGCTTTTCGCCAGCAGTGCCTTCCTCGGAATGGGCGGTATCTGGCTCGTCCGAGACACGGAAGAGTACGTTCGGGTCCCCGCGACGACCCCCTTCTGCTCGGTGGCGACGCAATTCTCGTCGCTATCGCGACGTTGCGGCCACTCCGAGAGAGATAACGCAGGGATTCAGAGTCGTCCTCGTGGGTATCGTAGTCCTCGCGGGAGCAGTCGTCGCCCTCGTGGGGTGGCGGTGGCGTCGGCGACAGATCGTTCGGTACCCGATTGCTTGCCACACGACGTGTTGGGACTCGGCCTGAGCTACGTCCTGTTCGAACTGGTCGATGAGCCATCGCGCCCATTCCGACACCAGTTCTCGTTCCGTTCGGGGCCGTCGTCCTTGGGCTGGGCGTGGCGTATCGATTTCCGAAACGCTCGACGCGGTGAGTGGTCAGTTCTCAGTTAGCGTGAGTCGCGACTGCGACCCCTATCCGTCGAGTGAACGACTCCGCTATCCGACCGACAGCCACTCGTCGAGGAGAGCCAGTTCGGAACGCCTACAGCCGGATTCGGATGGCCCGATACTGTCGCGATAAATTCTATGTCGCGATAGCAATTCATCCATACTCCGCAGAACCGACGCTCAGAGGTATGCTCGGCCGAAAGAGAGGAGAAACGAATTACTCGGACCGCACGGACCGCTCGGTATCGAACCGCGACACCTGCTCTCGGAGGTTGAGGCTGGAGTCGCTCAGCGACTGGGCCATCTCGGCTGTCTCGGTCATCGCGGAGGACTGCTGTTCGACGCCGCTCGAAATCTGTTGAATGGATCCGGCGATCTGTTGGGACATCGAGGACGTCTCCTCGACGACGCGGCTCACTTGGTCTGCCTCCTCGGCCTGTGCTTCGACGGCCTCGCTGATTTCGGACATCCCGTCGCTGGCGTCGGAGACCGCTTCGTCGATTTCGTCGAAGACGTCGACGAGCTCTTCGACGGCGCTCGCACCGCCCGTAATCTCCGTCGTCGCCATGTCGATTTGCTCGGTGACGTCGGTCGTCCGCTCCTGAGTCTCCTCGATTATCTCTTCGATTTCCTCAGTCGCCTCCTGTGACTCCTCGGCGAGGGACTTGATCTCGTTGGCGACGACGCCGAACCCGTCGCCGCCGTTCGCGGACCGCGCGGCTTCGATGTTCGCGTTCAGCGCGAGCAGGTTCGTCTCGTCGGTGATATCTGAGATGAGGTCGGTGATCTCACCGATTTCGTCCATCTGCCCTTCCAGCGTCTCGATGTCGTCTTCGATTCGGTTCGCGGCCTCGACCGCGTTCTGAATCTGGTCGATGGCGTCGGTCGCCTCGTCGACGCCGTCGGCAGCCAGGTCGGCCGCGTATTCCGACTGCTCGTTGACCTCGTTCGTCGTCGCGGTGATCTCCTCGATAGACGCCGAGAGATTCGAGATGTTCGTGTCGGCTTGCTCGGCTCGCTCGGCGAGGGTGTCCGCACCGTCGACGATTTCGCCACAGGAGGCTTCGATTTCCTGAATCGAACTCGTCACCTCCTCGCTGGTGCTGCTGAGGTCCTCGCTGGTCGACGACACGGTGTCGGCGATGTCGGCCACGTCGTCGATCATGTCCTCCAACTTGGTCGCCATCTGGTTGAGGCCGCCCAGCACGTCGAGGAGGTCATTGTCGATGTGATCGACGTCACCGAGCGTGGCGCGGGCGCCGAGGTTGCCGGACTCGATGTCGCGCATCGTCGCCTTGAGTTCGTCGACGAGCGCTTCGAGTTCCTGCTGTTTGAGGGCGTCCTCCGTGCGGTCCTGGACCATCTCGACGGCGCCAACGAGCGTTCCGTCGTCGTAGATCGGTGCGGCGGTGAACTCGATGTGGCGTTCGTCGCCGCTGGCGTCTATCATCACGCTCTCGTCGCCATAGAGCGTGTAGTCGACGTCCGTAATCTTCGGGACGTCGTACTCCTCGTGGGCGGCCTCAGGTGCCTCAATGACCTTGTCCGCAAGGGTCTTCGACCGGCGGCCGTCAGGATAGAAGGCCGGCCCCGTGACCCCGTGTTCTTGGGTGAGCGACTTCGCCTCCGATTCGGGCTCCTGTGTCAGGGATTCGAGCGCCCGATTCCACAGAATGAGGTCACCCTCGGCGTCGATGATGAAGATTGGCGTGTCGATGTGGTTCAGGATGGTCCGAAAGCCCGGGTCGAACTGCACGTCCGATTCGGCCGTCTCGTCGTCGCGAGCCGTCTCGTCCGTACTCGCCTCCTGAGAGACAGCCCCCACGATACTGGTGAGTAAATTCATAGGCGGGAAACCAGCTCTTGCCCTTAAAAAAGCATCGTCCACAGTATCAGATATGATTCTATCGGGCTATCTCGCTCTATCCACGGCAACGAACGACCACGCTCGCGTGGGTGAACCCAACAGATATATCGCTACGTCCAGTAGGAAAACCACCAATGAATCACCGAACGTCAGCAGCGAGAACGCGTCCGGCGACCGAATCCGTGGAGGGTCGATAACATGCCGTGGGGAGTCAACACGGAGTTCACCGAGGACGAGGGACCGGAAGTGGAAATCGACGAAGACCAAGAGGAGAAAGTCGAGCGAAGCGAGGAAGGGTCGGAGACCACGGAAGATTTCGACATCGACGAAGCGCTGTCGAATCTGGACTGAGGAGTCAGCGAACGTCTTCGAGCGCTTCGCGTGCGTTCTTGACCGCTGACTCTCGCTTCGCGGGGTAGGCTTCGACCTTCCCGCGGAGCGTGATGCCGTTCCCCTGTTCGATATCGCCGCGGAACGCCGCCTGTTTGTCGAGGGTGAGATAGAGCGAACAGTCCTCGGCGACGCGGTCGTCGAGTTCGTCGAGGAACGTGTCGTAGTCGGAGAGGTGGGTGAGGCAGTCGAGGACGTACCGAACGTCATCGGCGTTCTCCAAGCGTGCGGAGAGGACGACGATTCGGTCGCCGTGATGGCCGGTCGTCACCTGCCGGTCGAGTTCGTACTCCTCGGGGAGGTAGGTTCGAAGCGCCGATTCGACGCGCTTCTCGTCTTCCGTGGCGTAACAGAAGGTTCGTAGGTCGACGTAGTGAAAGGGGACACTCGACATGCAGGCGAGAAATCCGATTACGCGTCGTCTTCGTCGACGGCCTCGAGTGCGTCTTCCGGCACACCCGTCTCCTGCCCGTCCTCGAAGCTGACCGTGTACGTCGCGTCGCCGAACATCGTCTCCATCACCTGCGTGATGGCCCCGGTTTCGCCGTCGTACTCACTGTGCTTGTCGTGAAGAACGACCGAATCCTCTTTCTCGAAGCTCATACCCCGATGTTCCGCCGGCGCACATTTAAGCGCGCTGATTCACCAGAAGGCCCGCAGCTCACTCGTGCCCCGAGACGGGGACGGGTTCGTACGGCTCCTCCAGATACTCGATGTCGCTATCGGAGAGGCCGATATCCAGCGCTTCGACCGCGTCTTCGAGGTGTTCTATCGAGGTCGTACCCACGATGGGGGCGTCCACCCACTCTTTGTGCAGCACCCACGAGAGCGCAATCTGAGCCATCTTCACGCCTCGCTCCTCGGCGAGTTGCTGGACGCGTTCGTTCACTGCCGGCCCGCCGCCCTCGCGGTAGGGGTGTTCGTACAGGCGCTTCTCGCTCGCCCCGCGCGTCGTCGCCGCCACGTCCTCGTCGGGCCGAGTGAGATAGCCCCGCGCCATCGGCGACCACGGGATGACGCCGATGTCTTCGCGCTCACAGAGCGGGAGGGTCTCGCGTTCTTCCTCGCGATAGACGAGGTTGTAGTGGTTCTGCATCGTGACGAAGCGGTCGAGTCCCAGTCGCTCGCTCGTGTGCAGGGCGTCCGCGAACTGGTGGGCCCACATCGAGGAGGCGCCGATGTAGCGCACGTCGCCGCGACGCACCGCGTCGTCAAGGGCACGAAGCGTCGTCTCGATGGGCGTGTCGTAGTCCCAGCGGTGAATCTGATAGAGGTCGACCGTCTCCATGCCCAGTCGGTCCAGCGAGTTCGACAGCTCCTGTTCGATGGCCTTGCGCGACAGGCCGCCGGAGTTGGGGTCGTCCTCGTCCATCTGGAAGTAACACTTCGTGGCGACGACCGATTCGTCGCGGTGGCCCTCCAGCGCCGTCCCGAGGACGCGCTCCGACTCGCCGTTCGAGTACATGTTGGCGGTGTCGAAGAAGTTGATACCGAGGTCAAGGGCTCGCTCGACGAGTTCGATGCCCTCCTCCTCGTCGAGTACCCAGTCCCGCCAGTCGCTGGAACCGATGCTCATACAGCCGAGACAGATGCGCGACACCTCCATTCCGGTGTCGCCGAGAGTGGTGTACTCCATGCGTGAGAGGACGCGCGCCGAGACAAAAAGCTACGGCGAGGCGGTCAGTCCGACCCCACTTCGACCGGCGTCTGGAGGTCACGCTCGAACTCGTCGACGGTGTCGAGGTCGGGGGGCAGGTCGTACTCGATGCGACGCGCTCCACGGTTGTCGGGGAGCGGTCCCAAGTCAGCTGCGACCGGCTCCCAGCCCGGCTTCACCTTGATGCTCTCGGCGGGCGTCCCGACGGCGACGTGGTGGGCCGGCACGTCCCCGTGGACGATGGCTTTGGCACCGATCATCGCGTTCTCGCCGACCCGGCTCCCGGCGCCGACCATCGCCCCGGACGCGATGCGTACGTCGTCGTCGACGACGGTCCGGTAGATGGACACGTCGGACTGGTCGACGACGTCGTGGCTGTGAGTGTGGATGGCGGCGCCGTCGGCGACGGAGACGCTCGCACCGATATCGAGGGCGCCACGGTCGTCAAGGAGCACGTTCTCGTGGACGACGGTCCGGTCACCCATCTCGATGTTGTGACCGTACGGGAACCGAATCCCTCGAAAGAGCTTGAGGTCGTCGCCCGCCTCGGCGAAGAGGTGGTCCGCGAGCATCTGTCGGAACGGCAGGGCAACGGCGTCGTTGGCCGCCAACGGTGAGGCGTCGAATCCCAACCAGAGCCACCGAAGGGGCTTCGACCGCTGGAACTGCGCCTCGTCTTTTTCCGCCCACACCTCCCCTTTGGTGTGGACGTGTCGCGGGTGATACGTATCGAGACGGATGCGCTCGGCGAGCGACACCGACTCCCCCGCCTGCCAGCGCTCGTAGACGTCGCCGTCGCCGTGAATCCGTGCCAACACGCCTTGGACCACGTCGGCTGTGGCGTCCGACGACGACAGCTGTTCGTCTACCCCGTCGACGAACTCCTCGACCCGCGCCTGCGCCTCGGGCGATAGTGATACGTTAACTTTTGTCACTAATATAGATGCAAATGCAACCCAGGTAAAGGTGACTGTGGGGACCAAGTTTTGAACGGCGTGTTCGGGCGGGAGCACCAGTGATAGTGCGGGATTCGCACAACATCGCGTGACGCCGAGACGATGTGACGCCCGGGCCACACCGTTTTGCCACTACCGCCCAAACGCCCTCCATGACCGTCTGGTTGCTCGGCGACCACCTCCACCCGTCCCATCACGTCCTCGACGGTGCCGACCGGGTGCTCATGGTCGAGGCGACCGATTTCGCTGACCGCCGGCCGTACCACCCCCAGAAACTCGGCGTGGTGTTCGCGGGGATGCGCCACGCCCGTGACCGACTCCGCGAGGCGGGGTACACCGTCGACTACCGCCGAGCCGACTCCTTCGGCGACGCCCTCGATGCTCACTTCGACGCCCATCCGGGCGACGACCTGACGCTCATGCGCCCGCCGAGTCACGGCGCCGCCGCCCGCCTGCGCGAACTCGTCACGTCGCGCGGCGGGACGCTCACCCTCGTCGACGACGACCGATTTCGCTGTTCGCCCGAGGCGTTCGACGAATGGGCGGACGGCGACGAGTTCCGCCACGAGGACTTCTATCGCTGGATGCGTCGGCGCGAGGGCGTCCTGTTGGATGGCGACGACCCCGTCGGCGGCCGCTGGAACTACGACGAAGAGAACCGGGAGACGCCACCCAAGGACTGGTCGCCGCCGCCGACCCCCCGATACGACCCCGACGACCTGACACGCGAGACGCTCGAGTGGGTCGACTCCGAGTTCGACACGTGGGGCGAACGCGAGGGGTTCGCGTGGCCCGTCACCCGCGCGGACGCCCTCGACGCACTCGACCACTTCGTCTCCCACCGCCTCCCCGCCTTCGGCCCGTATCAGGACGCGATGCTCGGCGGCGAGTGGGCGCTGGCGCACTCGCTCCTCGCTTCCTCCCTCAACCTCGGTCTGCTCCGGCCGGGCGAAGTCGTCGACGCGGCCGTCGAAGCGTGGGAGCGTGACGAGGCGCCGATCGAGAGCGTCGAGGGCTTCGTCCGACAGGTGCTCGGCTGGCGGGAGTTCATGCGCCACGTCTACCGGCGGACGATGCCCGAGTTGGCCGAGGGGGACCTGCTCGACCGGGAGCGGGCGTTGCCACCGCTGTACTACGAGGGCGAGACCGAGATGCGCTGTCTGGACGAGGCGGTGAGCCACGTCTACGAGCGCGGATACGCCCATCACATCGAGCGCCTGATGGTCCTCTCGAACTTCGCGACGCTGTACGGCGTGGACCCCCACGAGCTGAACGAGTGGTTCCACTTCGGATTCGTCGACGCCTACCACTGGGTGACGGCACCGAACGTCCTCGGGATGGGCACCTTCGCCACCGACGCGTTCACCTCGAAACCCTACGTCTCGTCGGGCAACTACGTCGACCGGATGAGCGACCACTGCGCCGACTGCCCGTACGACGTGGACGCGACGACAGGCGAGGGGGCCTGTCCGTTCAACGCGCTCTACTGGGACTTCCTGAAAGAACACGAGGAGACGCTCCGCGGGACGGGGCGGATGGGGCTGATGTACAGCCACGTCGACCGGAAGTCCGAATCGGAGTGGGACGCCATCCGAGAGCGGGCGGCGCGACTCCGCGAGCGAGCGATGGCGGGCGAGCTATGAGAGTGTGAGAGAAATCGAAAATCGTCGTTCGTGCGCCGCTACCCGAGCGTCGAACCGGACTGCGGTTCGCGCTTACAGTCGCTGAAGATTGGTCGCTCGCGGACCCTTGTCGGCTTGCTCGATGTCGAACTCCACCTCCTGTCCTTCTTCGAGGTCCGGACCGCCGATGTCTTCCATGTGGAAGAACACGTCTTCGTCCGAATCTTCAGTCTCGATGAACCCGTAACCGCCAGTGTCGTTGAAGAATGCAACCGTACCTGTCGCCATTGCGTCACACGCAACGCGAAGCAGAAATATAAGGTTTCCGGGGACTCAATTTATCACAGTACGGTCGAGAATAGTGGAGATTGTCGACGTAGTTGTCGATGTTACTGGAATTCGAGGTGGTTTGGGCACCCTCTCTGTGGTATGTGTCCACACGTGACGACACTTTCTTCTGGGACGCTCGTCCGCGTCGAACGCGTCAGGCCATCCGGGCGGCGAGGACGGCGGCGACAGCGGTGGCGCAGACGCCGACAGCGAGGAGCGCGTAGTTGGCGATGGTGTTGTCGGCGCGCGTGAGATAGACCGAGAAATCGCGGCCGGAGAGCGGCCACAGCAACGGGACGCCCGCAGGCGTCAGGGCGTCCGCGAGGAGGTGTGCGAGGATGCCGAGCGCCCCGATACCGAAGCCGAAGGCGACGAGCGTCGACCGGCTACCCGGAATCACCTCCGCGACGCCAGCGCCGAGGCCCGCGCCGACGAGGCCGACGAGAAGTGCGAACGCGAGGGTGTGGGTGGGGCCGCGATGCGAGATGAGCGGGAGGCGGTGGTCCCAGTCGGGCACGGTCGATAGCCAGAGCATGGCGGCGCCGCCGGCGACGGCGAGCGTGGGTCGGCCGAAACTGACGAGTGCGAATCCGACCGGGGCGAACACGAGCAGCGAGACGCCCCAGTGGCCTCGGCGATACATACCTCGCTCTGGGAGTGGCGGCGACCAGAACCTGTCGGTTCCGTATCGGCGGCGCCGTCGCTGGCGAGTGGCGAGTGCGTCGAAAAGGGTGGAGGGAGTGTACGTTACCGTGCCCACGGTGGCGGGGTGGTCGTAGCGGTCAGGGCAAGCCGCGTGTCAGTTCACTCCTCGACGACGACGGTTCCCTCCATACCCGCCGCCTCGTGCGGGATGCAGACGTAGGCGTGTTCACCAGCCGTTTCGAAGGTGTGGACATAGGACTGACCGGAGGCGACGGCACCCTTGCCGTTCTCCCAGCCGGTCCGTGCCGCTTCTTCAGACTCGAAGCCGCCGGACGCCCAGTAGGACGCCCCGTCCGGAATGCCGTCACCGAGGGCGGTGACGGAGTGGGGTTCACCGCCAGCGTGGCTCCACGCCACCGTGTCGCCGACGGAGACGGTGAGTTCGGCCGGGTCGAACGCCACGGCATTCATATCGATGACGTGGTCGGCGTCGTCCGGGACGCCCTCGACGACGTTCGGGCCGCCTTGGAGGTCGGTCTCACCACTCTCGCCGCTCTCGCCGCCGCTCCCGCCGGCGGAGATTTCGGGCGCCTGGTCGATGGCACCCGCGACGGCGAAGCCCGCGTTCCGGGTCGCCTGCGCGAACCGTTCGCCGGCGGCATCAATACTCTCGCCGCTTTCGAGCGCAGAGATGTAGTCCGAGAGCGCCCCCTCGAACGTCTCGTAGGTCTCGTGGTCGCCCGCTTCGAGCGCCTCGTGGACACGCGCGTTCTCGAAGGTGGCGAACACGTCGCTCACGAGGGGCGCGGCGTTCACGTCGCCACCGCTCCCACCGTTCTCGACGACGGCGTAGACGGCGGCGGTCGCCTCGTCGGCGAACGTCGTCGCCGCCTCGTAGGCGTCGGCGTCGCCCGTCGTCGCGGAGCGAACGGCACCGAGCGCCTCCTCGAAGGCGTGGTAGCGCTCCTCGCTGGCGTGCTCGACGGCCTCGTGGAAGCCGTTGGCGCCGCCCTCGAAGTACGCGAAGGCATCGCTCGCAATCGTCTCGGCGCGGTCGGTGTCACCCAGCGCAGCTCGGACGCCGGCGTCGCCGGCCCGTCCGGTCATGTACGCCGCCGCGGCGCCGCTGGCGAGCGGCGTGCCAGCGGTCGCCTCGAACTCGACGAGGGCGTCCGTCGCACCCGAGAGGTGGGTGTCGACGGCCTCGTCGTCGCCCGCGCGGAAGGCGTCGGGGAGGGCGGTGAGGTGTTCCTCCTCGAAGGTGTGATAGAGGTCCTCGCTGGTCTCCTCGAGCGTCTCGTGGAAGCCGCCCTCGTTCTCCTCGAAGCGAGCGAAGAGGTTCTCGGCGATGGTGGCCGCCACCTCGCCCTCGCCGCGGTCGTAGCGCTCGCGCGCGTCGCCGAGGCGGGCGCGGAAGAAGCCGGACTGGAGCACCGGCGCCGCGTCGCTCGCGAGCGCGTCGATGCCCGTCGTGAGGCCGTCGTGGACAGTCGTCACCGCGCTGTCGACGCCCTCGTCGTCGCCGTCCTCGATGGCGGTGATGAGCGCCTCCAGCCCGTCGTGTTCGAACGTCTCGTAGGCGGACTCGCTGGCCTCCTCCAGTGCCTCGTGGGCGCGAGCGCCCTCGAAGTGCTGGAAGATGGACTGTGCGGCGGCCTTGGCAGCCTCTGGCTGGCCGGCGTCGTAGAGCCACGCGGCGTCACGGACGCGAACGCGGTAGGCGTTCAGGCCCGCGGCGTGAGCGGCGGCGACGCCCGGCCCGCCCATGCTGGCGGCCATTTCGGCGTCGAAGCCGACCGCAGCCATCAGCGAGAGGTGACCGATGCCGGCAATCGGCTCGGAGACGAGTTCGTACGCCGCCTCGACTGCGGTGCCGGACGCCGAGAGCGCCGCCTCGTGGACACCGTCGGCGTCGCCAGCGTTAGCCGCCTCGATGGCGTCGTTGAGCGGGGTTTCGAACTCCTCGTGGTAGCCGTCGCCCGCGGATTCGAGCGTCTCGTGAGCGGGCGCCTGTTCGAAGTCGGCGAAGACTCGCTCGCCCACCGTCGCCGCTTCGTCCGTCAGCCCCGCTGTTGCCAGCGCGTCGATGTTCCGAATCCGGGAGGCGAACACGAGCAGCGAGAAGGTTTCGGTGACAGAGTCCGAGGTTCGGGACTGCTGGGCGGACGCCAGTTCGTTGCCCGCGCCGTCGAGGGCGCCGATGGCCGCGTCCACGTCGCCGCTCTCGAACGCCGAGCGAGCGTCGCCGAGGTGCTCCTCGAAGGACTCGTAGGCGGATTCGTCCGTCGACTCCAGGCCCTCGTGAGCGCCGTACTCGCCCGATGCCTGCTCGAAGCGTGCGAAAACGTCGCCGACGAGCGTCGCCGCCGCGCTGGACTCTCCGGCGCGACCGAGCGCCACCGCGTCGTGGAGGCGAGCGCGCATCGTGTTCCACTCCGCGGCGAGCGCGGTGTCCGCCGACGCCTCGGCCGACGGCGTCTCCGTCGCCGTGGGCTCGCTCGTCTCGGTATCTGTCGCCGTCGTGTCGCTGGTTTCGGTGCCGCTCTGCCCACCGCAACCAGCCAACCCGACGCCACCGAGGGCGACGCCGGTCGTCTGTAACAACTTCCGTCTGGTTTGCTGCATAGAATTTAGGCCGGCCTAAAAGTACAAAAGGCCTCCGATTTTTAGGCCAGCCAAAATAATTGAGACGCCGGCGGCGGCCGTCGCCGTCTGGTGGACTTGCGGAGAACATCGACCGCGCCAACTGTTTTAGGTCAGCCGAAAGGCAAAAGGGTGTCGGTCAGTCTCGCAGGAAGCGGTCGAACGCGGAGGCGAAGTCGCTCTCGTCTTCGGTCGCTTGCTCCCACTCCACGAGGCCGCGTTCCTCGCGGGTCCCCTCGATGGTGTTGTCGAGGACGAACGCGACGAGGCCGCCGACGGCCATGCCCGTCGACCCGATGACGTAGATGGTGTCGGCGACGGCGCGAGCGCCGAGAACGGGGCCGAGGACGGCGATACCTCGCATCCCCTCGCGGAACGCGGCGGCGCTCCCGACGTTGCCCATGTACGCCGGAATCGCGAGGCCGGTGAAGAGTGCGATGCCGACGACGAAGACGTTTCGCGAGGAGTTCATGTCGACATACTCCAAGTTCGAGAGGCCGACGGCGACAATTTGGCCGAACATGGCGACGTAGAGTCCGCCGACGATTGGATCGGGGATGGTCGCGATGAGTTGGCCGAAGTAGCCGACGAAGCCGACGAGAAGCATCACCGCCGCCCCGATTTGGACGACGTAGCGCGAGGCGACGCCCGTCAGGCCGATGGCGCCGATGTTCTCGGAGTAGGAGGTGGAACCACCGGTCCCCATGAGGCCGGCGAAGACGTTCATGATGCCCTCCATCCCGATACCGTGGTTGATTCGGCTCTCGCTCGGCGCGCCGACGCCGGAGAGGCGAGCGACGGCGTGGTAGTCACCGAACGACTCCAGCATCGACGCCGCGACGCCCGCAATCATCCCGATGACGTACGCGGTTTCGATTCGCGGCATCCCCCACTGGAGCGGGTAGATGGGCATGAGCGCCGGCGCCGACGCCACGGACGCGAGGTCGACGTAACCCGACGTGCCCGCCGTGTAGACACCGCTCACCGACAGGGCGGCGGCGACCAGCCACGCCACGACCACGCCCAACAGGACGGGGAACAGCTTGAACGCTCGCGAGGCGTCGCCGAGATACTGCGAGAAGAGGACGATCAAGAGCAGCGTCAGGCCGAGCAGCCACCAGTTTCCGCTGGCGCTCGTCACCTGCGGCGTGTTGAACAGCGCAAGACCGATGAGGGCGATGGTCGGCGCGATGATGACCGGCGAGATGTACGACCGGAGTCGCCCGAGGAGGCCGAAGTAGCCGACGGCCACTTCGACCAGCGCGGCGACGACGATGGCGCCCTGCAGCTGGAGGAGTGCCGCCTCCCACGCCGGCCCGGTTGGGTTGCTCGCCTGCACCACGCCGATGACCGCGAGGGCGGGCGCGAGCATCGAGAACGGCGCCCCCTGGACGATTGGGTAGCGGTTGCCGAACGTCGTCTGGGCGAGAGTCGCGATTCCCGAGACGACGAAGAACGTGCCGACGAAGCGAGGAATGACCGACTCGGGCATCCCCAGCGCCCCCGCGAGAATCAGCGGGACGGCGACGTTCGCGCCGACCATCGTCAGGTAGTGCTGAACGCCGAGAAGAATCGACGTGAGCACCGGTGGTTTGTCGTCGATACCGTAGGCGACGAAACTCGACTCGGTTTCGTCGCTCATCGCCACTCACCTACGTGCATACGGGCTTCCTGATTCGCCGCCGTCTAAAGTCGCCCGGTCCACCCGCCGAAAGGGTGAGGTGGGCGGCCCCCGTCGACTCGGCCGATGGACGACGGAGACGACGCCGTGACGGGGACCGATTCGGGGAGCTACGCCCCCGAAAACCTCTGTTACGCCGGCGAACGGGTCGTCGAGCGGGCACCGCTCGGAGGGGGATGGGCCGCCGTCACCACGCATCGCGTACTCGCGTACGACCCGAGCGCCAACGGCCGGCGGTTCGAGGCTATCGACCGCCCGAACGTCCGCGCCGTCAGCGTCGACGCCGAGGGCGACCAGCAGTTACTCGGGTGGGCGCTCCGGGCGGGCGTCTACGGCCTCGTCGGCGTCGGTGGTGGTGTCGTGCTCCGGGCGATGAACCTCGGCGAGACGCTGGCGGTCGGTGCGAGCGCCGGAAGCGCCCCCATCGGGGGCGTCCTCGCCGTGGTCGACGCCCTCGCGGCGGCGCTGGCGCTTCTCACGACGCTCTTGCTCGTCGGCGGGGTCGCGCTCTGTGTCGGCGGCGTCGCTCTCGGCTGGCGCTACCTCCGCACGCGCCAGCCGGCGCTCGTCGTGGAGCGATTCGGCGAGAGCGACGTTCGGTTCGGGGCCCCGCGGGCCGACGGTCGACACGCGGCACAGACGCTCGCGGCGGCGCTGGACGACCGGGGCGGCCAATAGTATATCCCTCCCGACGGCGTAGCGGAGTGGCATGGAAGTCCGGCGGTTCCTCCGCGGTCGCATCGACGACGACCGACTCGACCGGGTGGTCGACGAAGTCGCGGCCCGCTACGGGCGCGAGGAGCCGTCGGTCCGCTATCTCGACGCCGACAACTGGCTCTCGACGCCGCTGGTCCTCGACGAAGACCTCTTCGTGAAGGTCATCTCGAAGCAGAACTCGCTGGTCCACGCACTCATCACCACGGGGCGTAACCTCGGCGTCTTCTCCGCCGGCACCGAGGGCTTTTTCGAGCACTTCGGGACGCCCTACGGGATGGCGAAACACGAACTCGAAGCGACCGAGCGCATCCGCGACATCGGTCTGAACGCGCCCGAACCCCTCGAAGCGCTGGATATCGACGGACTGGGTGTCGTCGTCCTCGAATACCTCCCGGAGTTCAGAGCGCTCGACCAACTCGACCGGGAGACGGAACGGGAGCTCGCGCCAGAACTGTTCGCGGCGCTCCGGACGATGCACGACCACGGCCTCGCACACGGCGACCTCCGGGCCGAGAACGTCCTCATCCTCGACGGCGACCTCTACTTCATCGACGCGACCAACGTCGGGGCGGCGGGACGCGACGACGCCCGGTCCTACGACGTTGCCTGCGGACTCGCGGCGCTCGAACCGCTCATCGGCGCACCGGACACGGTCGACGCCGCGGCGACAGCATACACGACGGCCGAACTCCTCGCAGCGCGGGAGTTCCTGGATTTCGTCAGCATCCGCCCGGACCACGGCTTCGACGCTGCGGCGCTCAAGGGTGAACTGGAGAAGCGAGCGGCGTGAAGGGAGAGGTGGTGGACGAGGTGAGGCGAAGGGTGACCCGGACCGACCTTGCCGGGCGAAGGGGGTCCGGGCCGGGCGAGCGACGACGTGGTGGAGTTTTGGTGCCGAGTCTCGACGAGAAAAGCGTCGATGCGTCGGCGAATGAAAGTTATTCCTCGGACGGATAAATCCACCGGCAGCGGCGTCTCTCGCTCACTCACGCCGGTCGCGCAGCGCCGGGAACTCCTCACGAACGGCATCGATTCGGTCGGGGTCGACGTCGGCGACGACGAGCGTCGGGTCGTCGGCCGCGCTGGCGAGGGTCGTCCCCCACGGGTCGTAGACGGTCGAGCGGCCGAGGAGCGTGGCGTCGTCGAACTCCGCGGCGCCGTTCGCCGCGGCGACGTAACACTGGTTTTCGATGGCTCGGGCCCGCGCCAACGTCTCCCAGTGTTCGACCCGCGGATACGGCCACGCGCTCGGCACGCAGACGAGCGTCGCCCCGCGGTCGGCGAGGCGACGGTAGAGTTCGGGGAATCTGAGGTCGTAACACGTCGACATCCCGACGGTAAAGCCCTCGAAGTCGACGGTGGCGAGCGATTCTCCGGGCGTGAGCAGGCGCGTCTCTGCCGACTCGTAGCCGAAGAGGTGGTGCTTGCGGTAGACGGCGCGACGCGTCCCGTCGCGGTCGTAGAAGACACAGGTGTTCGCGAGGCCGTCGGTCTCGGGTACGTCGACGCCGGCGGCGGCGCTCGCGCCGAGGTCCTCGACGTGGCTGCCGGCGAGGAGGCCAACACCGTGGTCGGCCGCGAGCGCCGAGAGGCGGTCGAACGTCGGGCCGTCGAGCCCCTCCGCGACGCGGGCGTAGCTATCGAACGCGAAGTAGCCAACCGTGAACAGTTCGGGGAGGACGACAAGGTCGGCGCCGCGGTCGGCGGCGTCGGCGACGGCCGTCGCCGCTCGGTCCAGATTCTCGGCCACGTCGCCGGCGACCTGGTCGAGTTGGGCCAGCGCGACTCTCATGCCGTCAGCCCGAGGTCACGCCGGAGCGCCGTTTCGAGGTTGGTGAGTTCGTCGTCTAGTCGTTTCTTGAAGAAGCGCTCGACGCCAGGGAGGCGCCCGTCGACGACGAACTCGTTGTCGAGGCGACAGCCCGTCTCCGTCTCAGTGATGCGGTGTTCGCCCGTGACGCGCATCACCTTCGACCGGCCGACGAACTTCACGTAGGTCGGGGGCTCGCGCTCGACGTCCTCGGTTTCGACGGTGGCCGTCCGGTCGACGAATGGCAACTGGAGGTCGATGTGCCACGTCGCGGCGTCACCGTCGACTTCGTAATCGCGGACGACGCTGATGGCCTCGGCGCGCTTGCCGGGGTCGGCGATGAAGTCCCAGACGCGTTCCGCCGGCACTTCGAATTCGAACGCCCGCCGGACACGTACGGTCATACGATGAGGTTCCGTCGAATGCTCAAAAAGCGTGGGGTTAGCCCTGCGTGACGCGCCAGGTCGTCGACTTGGCTCGGCCCCACTTCTCGATTTCGACGTCCTCGGACTTCTCGGCGAGACGCGGGAGACGAGAGCCGACCTGCTTGGCCGTCAAGCCGATAGCGTCGGCGATGTTCTTCGCGCGGAAGTAGCGTTCACCACGGGAGACGCTATCGTGGAGGTACGCGAGGATTCGCCGTTCCTCTTCGGTCAGAGAGGTCATCGTTCACCCCCGCTAGGTGATTCATGCTCTTAACTCTTTCAAGCCTCGGAGCGGTCGTCGCCGAACGGCGTCAGGCGTACGCCTGCACCGCAACGACCGAACAGAGCGCGGCGCCCACCGCGAGCGCGAATCCGGCGGCTTTCGTCGACTGCCCCGGGCCGGCGACCATCACTAGCGCGCCGACGGCGGCGAAGATGCCGAACAGCACGCTCAGCCCCACGCCCTTGTCCGTCTCGACGGCATCGAGTGCCATACCCATCCTGGGTCGGCGTGGCTTATAGTGATTGGGACGACGGACCGGAAGGTTCGACAGGCCGGAGCGACGACGGACCCGTATGAGCGACGACGCAGGCGACGCGACGCAGGCCACGAGCGACGACGTGACCGCCCGCTACTACGAGCGCGGCGGCGAGCGAGTGCTCGCTTTCGAGCGCGACGGACAGACCGCCGAGCTCGCCCAGAACAGCGAGGGGTACGCGATGGTGACCGTCCGCCGCGACGCCGAGGGCGACGAACTGGAGAAGTACTACGGGTTCGACATGGCGCTCGACCACGCTGCCGAACTACTGGGCGTCTCCGTCCACGACCTGCCGGTCCCCGAGGCGGCCAGCGACATGGGCATGTGAGTCGAGGGCGGATAGGCGTCGAAGCGGCGTGACAGCGCGGACCGGTCACGTCCAGTAGAATCGCGGGCCGAAGACGAGATACGCGAGCGAGAGGAAGAGGAGCGCGAACGCGAACACCTCGCCCGGCCGCCCCTGAAGCAGGATGGCGAGCACCTGGACGAGGCCCATCACGAGGGCGTCTTGCGGGTGGAGGTCGGGGTACGTAATCTGGGTCACCATGAGCGCCGCGAGCAGGCCCGAGAGCGCGACGAGCAACACGGGGCCGACAAAGCCCGCGAGGACGCCCGCCGAGAGCACCGTCGCCGCGAGCGTTGAGGGGACGCCCTTCGTCTCGGCCACGTCGCTGTCGTACGCGGTGTAGAGACCGAGGCGCGTGACCGCCATCGCGACGTAGATGGCGGGGAGAAGCAGCGCCAGCGCGTACTTGGCCGGGTCGGCCCCGAACGACCACGCGTTCGTCGCGCGCGAGGCGATGAGGAGCGCGGGCGCGACGCCGAAGGAAGCCACGTCGGCGAGCGAGTCGAGATACGGGCCGGCGAGCGTGCCGCCGCGCCGGCGCGCGATGACGCCGTCTAGCCCGTCGAGGACGGCCGCGAGCAGGACGATTCGGGCCGCGAGCGCCGCGTCACGCGTCGCGACGAAGGCGGCGAGGAAGCCGAGCATCGCGTTGCCGACGGTGACGGCGTCCGCGAGTCCAAGGCGTCCCACGAACCGCGGTTGCATAGTGGCTCACTCAGCCACCGAGGATTTACGTCTTTATATCGCCCCTTCGATGGACGAACCACGCCGCCTATATTCACCGCACCCCGAGAGGCGGACATGCGCAGACGGCGAGTGCTCGCGACGCTCGGATCGGCCCTCGCGGTGGGAACGGCGGGATGCTCCGCCCTCGGCGGGGGCGTCGACGGCGACGTGGGGATGACCGCGGTGGCGTTCGAACCCGCCTCCATCACCGTCTCGGTCGGTGACGAGGTGGTCTGGTACAACAACAGCGCCCGCGCCCACTCCATCACCGCGTACGAGAATAGCATCCCAGAGGAGGCCGACTACTTCGCGACGGGCGGTTACGAGTCAGAGACGGCCGCGCGCGAGGCGTGGGACGGGATGCACGGCGCACTCGAAAACGGGCAACGCTACAGCCACACCTTCGAGGTGCCGGGCACCTACGGCTACTTCTGTATCCCGCACGAGCGCGCGGGGATGGCGGGTCAGGTCGTCGTCGAGGAGTGAGTGGCCGGCGTCGCCGCCGGGAGTTCGACGACGACGGTCGTCCCACCAGCTGTGCAGTCGACATCGATGCGTCCGCTCGACCCCCGAACGATCCAGTTGGTGAGCCACAGCCCCAATCCGGTGCTGTGCGTGAGTTGCGTCTCCGCCGCGGTCCGGAGGACCTGCCGTTCGACCGGGGGGAGTCCCGGCCCGTTGTCTGCGATGCGGACGGTGACCCTGTCGGCTTCGCCGTCGGGGAGTGACACGTCGACCGACACGCTCGGGGCGGCCGCGTCGTTGTGTTGGACCGCGTTTTCGAGGACGTTCTCGAAGGCGTAGGGCAGGAGTTCGTGGCCGACGACGGGCGCGCGGTCGGGGAGCGTCGCCGTCACGTCGGCCGCGGGGGCGTCCCGGCGCAGTCGGTCGAGACAGTCACCAAGAACGGTGGTGAGGTCGAACGACACCGTGTCGTCGCGGTCGGCGTCGGCGACCTGCTCGATTCGGTGGGCGGTGTCGCTCAGTTCGAGGATGGCGTCCAGTCGCTCGCGGACGACGCGGAGGCTCTGCTCGTCCTCGGGCAACTGCGCCGCGAGTCGGTCCAGATGCCCCGTCGCAACGTTGAGTTCGTTGCGGATGTTGTGCCGGAGGACGCGGTTGAGCACGGAGAGTCGCTGCTGGCGGCCGCGTCGCTCGGTCACGTCGACGACGACGAACGTCGCGCCGCCCGCGGAACCCGCGTCGTCACCGAGGGGCGCGGCCCACGTCCGCGTATCGAGGAGGGACCCGTCGGGGCGGTGGTGGCGCGTGTCGATGCCGGAGAGACGTTCGCCGGACTGGAGACGCTCCAGACACGCCGAGAACGTCGTCTCGTCGTCGGCCCACACCACCTCGAACGGCCGCCCGAGAATCGACGACTTGTCGTATCCGAGCGTTCGCTCGGCGGCGGGGTTCCACAACTGAACCGTCCCGTCGTCATCGATTGCACAGATGGCAACCGGCGCCGCGTCGATGATGGTGCCGAACCGATCGACCAACTGCTCGACGGCCGTCGTGAGCACCTCGACCTGTTCGTTGCTGTCGAGATGACGGCCGAGTGCATCGAGCAACTCCGCAAGCATCGTCCGAGAGAGACCGTCCCGATTCGAGAGAACGCCCTCGTCGGCGTCGGCGTAGGCGTCGACGACAGCGCGTTCGACATCCTCGTGGCCGCGCTCTGTAATCGCGCGAAACACTGCCCCGGCAATCTGGTCGGCCGATTCATCCATTTTAGGCGTGCCTAAAATAGAGTGAGAAATAAACCTTCGGCTTGACCATTCCGCGGTCAGCGTAGCATCGGTGTCATAGAGCGTGCGGTCGTCGCCCGAGTCGATATCGGTGGTGACTCAGTGTTCCGAAACGACTCGCACAGTCTGTCCGACGAATTTCACTAGTTACGCAGATTTTCCGAGCGGAGTTCACCCTTCGCGTGCCACGTTCGGGGACGGAGAGCAACAGCGACCGCACCGAGATAGAACAGCGTCACTACCCCGACGACGACCGGACCCGGAACCAGTCCAACCGCAGCGCTCGTCAGCCACGGCGCCGGCGAGAATGCAGTGATACGCGCGAGCCACGCGGCGAGCATTATCGTAAAGAGTGGCAGATACACCCGTCGCAGCCGATGAGCAATCGCTTCCTCGGCGCTAATCTTGATCGTCGGTTCTCGATAGTCCTGACTCAGTGTCGTCCGCCAGTCGGGGTCGGGGAGTCCAGCGGAGGGGTCGAGTCCGTACGCGAAGACGTTTTCCTGTAACTTCCGGACTCTGCTTCGCCAGATATCGTATCCTCGATACCGACGTGCCTCGATCAGCAGAAACACCGAGAGTGTGGCCACCCCGATGAGGAGAATGTAGTGAGGAACGTCGGAGCGTGAGAACGCCCACGTGAGAATCGCAGAGATGACGAGGACCGCCCAGTTCGTCGTCCGATCGAGGCGCTCTCGCCAGAACTTCATTCGATGGATTTCACCCCGGTACAGATGCGCCATCGCGGAACTGGGGCCCATGTCCTCCTCGAGAAGACCCTTCCCCACCTCTCTGTGCTCTTCGTCGCCGGGGTCGACCTCTTTCGCTGAGTGTCGTGACATTACACGAGGAGTTGAATGTCGGCGTCAGCCATGTCCTGAATGGCTGTCGCCGCGCCGACGCCGACGGTGACACCGTCGTAGAAGTCAGCTTCGTCGTAGTCCATCAGATCCATGGTCATCTGGCAGGCTTGGAACTCGACCCCCATCTCCAGCGACGTGTCGACGAGTTCCGCTATCGTCGCCGTATCGTTGTCCTCGATCTGGCGTTCCATCAGCTTCGTCGTCACGCGATCCATACCCGGAAGCGACGCGATGACGTTGGGAACCGGCATGTTTGGATTGCCGACGGCGCTCAGCTTCAGCTCCTTTGACTTCTCCTCGTGGAGGATGTCCAGTCCCCAGAACGTGTGAAAGACTGTCACCTCGTAGCCGAACGCGGCCGCTGTACTGGCGAGGATGAGCGGCGGGTACGCCATATCGAGGGTTCCCTTCGTCGCGATGATCGACATCTTCGGTCGCTGGTCGTCGCTCTCGGACTCGAGTTTCTCGAGTCGTGACTCGAGGGCCACGAGTCGCTCTTCGAGCGCGGCACGACTTGGAGATTCACCCTCCGCGTCGGGCGTCTGTGACATATCTGTGCTCATTGTTCCGTCTTGCGCACGTAGTGGGTGAAGATGTCGTCACCCTCCTCCTGATCGACCAGTTCGACCCCTGCAGTCGTGTCTGCCCAGCCTGCGATGTCGCTCATGCTTCCCGGGTCAGTCGCGAGGACCTCCAGAATCACCCCCGCATCGAGTTCGTCGATGCGCTGTTTCGTCTTGACGACCGGCATCGGGCAGTTCTGTCCACGCACGTCGAGTGTCGCTGTCGGTTCGTACTCAGCCATGATATTGACCTTACTATGCAATACTGTCGTGTGCGATAAAAGTGTGTCGGTAGTATACCGCAAAATGAACACTACCATATGGCGGTAATCCCGATACTCTCTGCCTTAGAACCATAATATGAGTGTTTGAAGATAATAGTATTGTGTATATTTTGAATTACTATGCAAAGTCTTATTGGTGAGTCGTGTGTAGAGTGGAGTGACGATGACCGAAAACGACCGTCCGAACGGCGAGGACGACATCGAACCGATTGCGCCGAAACGACTGCACGAGCGGATCGAGAGCGGCGAAGAGGTACACATCCTCGACGTGCGCTCGGAGGAGGCCTTCGAGGAGTGGCACATCGAGGGGGAGAACGTCGAACTCGTGAACTACCCCTACTTCCAGCTGCTCGACGGACTGCCACGAGACCTCCTCGAGGCGCTCCCGGAAGACCGGGAGATCACGGTCCTGTGCGCGAAAGGTAATTCAAGCGAAATGATCGCGGAGAGCCTCGAAAACGAGGGATACGATGTCGGCCACCTCGAGGGCGGAATGAAAGGCTGGGCCCGTATCTACGAGTACACCGAACTCGACGTCGACATCGACGCGACGATTGCGCAGTATCGGCGTCCATCCAGTGGCTGTCTGGCGTATCTCGTTGTCTCGGAGGGTGACGCCGCCGTCATCGACCCGCTGCGGGCGTTCATCGATGACTATCTCCACGACGTTCGAAATCTCGGCGCCGAGCTCGCGTACGCGCTCGATACGCACATTCACGCGGATCACGTCTCTGGCATTCGGGCAGTCACCGAGCGGACGGACGCGACTGTAGTGTTGCCCGACGCCGCGGCAGCGCGTGGCGTCGAGTACGACCACCAGTACGAAACGGTCGCGGACGGCGACACACTCACGGTGGGCGACGTGGAAATCGACGTGTTGCACACGCCCGGTCACACGACGGGCATGACTGCCTACAAGGTGGGGCCCGTCCTGTTTACGGGCGACGGCCTGTTCATCGAAAGCGTCGCACGGCCGGATCTCGAAGACCCCGAGGCAGCCCGAGAGGCTGCGAAGACGCTCTACGAATCGCTCACGGAGAAGGTGCTATCGCAACCCGACGAGACCATCGTCGCTCCGGCACACGCCAGCGAGTCCGCGACTCCGAACGAGGACGGGTCGTACACTGCGACGCTCGGCGAACTGCGAGAGACGATGGACGTGCTGTCGATGAGCGAAGACTCGTTCGTGGAGTTCATCGTCTCGGACATGCCGCCGCGCCCCGCGAACTACGAGGATATCATCGCCACCAACCTCGGACGGGAAGCGCTCGACGACGAGGCAGCCTTCGAACTCGAACTCGGGCCGAACAACTGTGCGGCGAGTGAGGAGGCACTCACGAACTGAGATGAGTGGGGTCACACCAGTAACCGCGGCCTTCCCGCGAGGGATTCTCCCGTACCTTCTCGGCGGAGTGCTCGTCGGGGCCGGTGCTGCGGTCATCTATCTCACGACCGGGATTATTGCCGGTGCGAGCACGTTCCTCGAGTCGACGCTGTCGTATGTCTCCGGCGTGTCTCGATTCAACCGTGCCAAGTACGTCCAGTCACGAGACTGGCGACTCGTGTTTACCGCAGGCATCGTCAGCGGCGCCGCCGTGTACGCAGTCGTCTACCAAGGCGGCATCTGGACGACGAAAGTACAGTGGTGGCGTCTGCTCGGCGGCGGCTTCCTCGTCGGTATCGGGACGCGTCTCGGCAAGGGATGCACGTCTGGCCACGGCGTGTGTGGCGTCGGGTCGCTCTCGAACACCTCCCTCGTGAACGTGGCCACGTTCCTCGCGTTCGCGATTGGGACAGCCCAACTCGTACAGGCAATAGGGGTGACGCCATGAGCGGCGAACGGCACCTCGCGAGTACCCGCCGTAGTCCGTTGTTCATGCCAGTAATCTACGTCGGCGGCCTGATCTTTGGTTTCGGGCTCGCGGTCAGCGGCATGGCTCGTCCCGAAGTCGTCTTGGACTTCCTCCAGTTCGAGGATTTCGGACTCCTCTTCGTCATGGGTGGTGCAGCTGCCGTGACGGGTATCGCGTTCACCGTCGCCACCCAATATCTCGACCGGGCGCCACTGACGGCCGGAAGGTACGTGCGGCGTGTGAAAGCGTTCGACCGCAACGTCGTCGCCGGCGGGGCCATCTTCGGTGTCGGCTGGGGGCTCTCGGGCGTCTGTCCGGGCGCCGCCTACGCGAGCGTCGGTATCGGTAACTATCCAATCTTGTGGGCTGTCGGCGGGATGTTTCTCGGTGCCTACGCACACGGCTACTGGCGGACGCATCAGTCGAACCTCACCGAACCGTAGTATGGTGATAATCGCACTTTTCCGGCGTAACGATTGGTTCGGCGTGATGGTATCCTCCGCGACAACTCGCGCAGTTTGCTCCGAGTGAATCGGTATCTGCCTCCGAACAGTATTGTTCAGACGACACGAATGCTTTTCATCGGCCGGCACCTAGCATGGTCAACTGATGCCCGACTCGATGAGTGAAATGCTTCGACAGGATATGCAGTGTGAGGGCCTGCTCGAGTGTTTCCACAACCTCAAGGAAATCGACAAGGACGTATTCCGACTGCTGAACGAAACCGACGAGCCACTGACCGTCGACGAAATAGCCGACAAAATCGACCGCGAGCGGTCGACTGCCTATCGGTCCGTCAAGCGATTACTGCAGGCAGGGTTCATTCAGAAAGAGCAGGTCAACTACGACCAAGGCGGATACTACCACGTCTATCGTCCCCGGGATGCCGACGAAATCGCCCAAGAGATGCAGCGGCTACTCAACGACTGGTACGCACAGATGGGGCAGCTTATCGGCGAGTTCAGCGACAAATACGGAGACGCCTCCGAGCAGACGCCGACTATCGAAAACTGAGTCTCAGAAGGAGCGAGATTCGGGCCGACGGGCGAACGACGGAAAAATCGGGCGTTCGGGGGTATTCGAGGGCATATCACGGCGCACGTCGAGGCGGCGTCGACATCCAGTATCGACAAAAGAAATCGAAAACAGCCGAGCGTGACCGAGCACCGCCGACAGAGCGGTGACTCGCGACGCCGGCGATTACTCGTCTTCGACGGCGACGTCTTCTTCGTCCACGTCGACGGAAGCCTCTTCCTCGGCGGCGACCTCTTCGGGTCGCGCTTCGAGGGTGAGCTTCTGAATCTCGACCCGGCGGAGCGGGTAGACCGTCTTGGCTTCGCCGTAGACGGCCGAGGAGAGTCGGCCCTCGACGGCGCTCTCGACGAAGGACTGGAAGTCGCGTTCGGCGGCGGCGTCCTCGACGATGTCGATCATGATGCGACGGATGGCCTGCTCCTGGCTCCGGTCGGCCTTCTTGGTCGTGAAGGCAACGGGCTGGACGCGGACACGGTAGTCGTCCGTCGTCAGCACCGTGATGGTGGCGTCGACTTTCGAGGCGCCGCGGCGCACGAGACTTCGCAGGTAGTCGCGCGTGAGTTCGTGCTTGACGAACTCCGTGTAGGCGGCGTCCGAGCCCACGTCCGTAATCTTGAACGTGAGCTTGGTGTTGTTCGCCCCGGCGTCGTCAGTGAGGTCGCCGAGGGTGGTTTCGATCGTTCGTCCGATGACTTTCTCCGGTTCGTCGGCAACCGTCTGGCCGAGTTCCGCCCGGTCGTACTGCTCCGGGGCGAAGACCGTGTACCAGCGCTTGCCGCGTTTCTGCTTGGATACTGAGCGTTCACTCATGGTTGGATCTGTGTTCGCGTGTCGTTCGTGCGACGGTCTCGGCGACCGTCAGGTTCACCACGTAGTCGTCCACGGAGGACTGGAGTCCGCCCGTGGTCTCGCGTTCGATCTGCGTGCGGACGACGTCGCCGTCCACGCGCGTCGACATCGACGGCGTGTTGTCCGGCCGCAGGGCGGCCGCAATCGTGGCCGCATCCGCGTGTGTCGTCTCCACGTTGGCGCGTTTCATAGCGCCTCCCTGAACGCCGTGATGAACGTCGATACCTCTGCGTTCTCGAAGCGTGCCGTGGCCCGCGTGCCGGTGCCGACACTCCGTCCGTCGGCGTCGACCGCTCGTACCGCCTCGCGCATCGCGTCGCCGAGGCGCGCGCTGTCGACGCTCTGTGCCGCGGCGCCGTCGTCGCCGACGACCAGCGCGACCGGTTCGGGCGACCGAAAGTCCCGGCAGAGCTGAGCGACGGTCCCGAGTCGACCCGGCGGCGCCGAGTCGACGCGCGCGACGAACACGCCGTCGTATCGGCCCGTCGTCGCATCCGCCAGCGCTCGATGCGCCGCGCGAGCGTGCGTCCGCCACGCGTCCAGCGCCGCCGACCGCATACCGCCGTCGCGGATGGCGATGGCGACGCCCGTTCCCGGGCGTTCGCGAGCGACGGCGTCGAGGACGTCGGCGAACCCCTCGACGGTCGCGAACCGACCGTCCGGGGTCGCGTGCGGGCGAAGCACTCGCTCGACGGCTTCGGCGGCCCGCGTCGTCGACGCCGTCGCCTCGATGGCGAGCCACGACGCGACGCGGCGGTGGTCCTCGTCGGTCGGGTCGGCGCCGACGGCGAGGTCGTCGAGTGCGGCCCGTGCCGCCTCGGGGTCGCCCGAGACGGGGGCGTGGACGAGCGTCGAGTGGGCGAGTCCCTCCGAGAGGTCCGTCGTCGGCACCGCGAGTCCGGGACGCCGGTCGACGGCCGCCCCCTCTCGGGCCTCGGCCAACAGCGTCGCCGCGTCACCGGCGTCGAGCGATCGGTCCGCCGACGCGATGCCCGCGAGTGCGAGCGTCGGATTCGGGTCCGCGCCGAGTTCGCGCGCCGCAGTCGCCGCGACGAGACTCGCCGACGTGGCGCCGGCTATCGAGAGGTCGCCACCGTTGGCGCCCGCACCGATTCCGAGGACTACGTCGTCGTCCTCGCCCGGTATCGGGTCGGGGACTGCGTCGACGCGCACCTGGAAAGGCGTGCCACGTGTCTTGAGCGCCCGCGCGAGGACGCCGCTCGCGGCCAGCGAGTCACCGTCGGCGGCGGCGACGATCCGAACGAACGGAGCGTCGCTGAGCGCCGCGACAACGTCACCGGCGTCGGCGTCCTCTACGGTAGCGGGCGCGGTCGACATTACTCTTCGAGGAGTTCGGCGGCCATCTCGTAGCTGTAGGTGAAGTCCTCGTCGAGTTCGTCGCCGCGGTAGTAGTCGGCGAGGCGACGAATCTTCGCTTCCGTGTTCTGGAGCGCGCGCTTGTTCTGATGGTCCTGCGGGTTCTCCGCCATGTGCTCGCGCAGGCGAATCGCTCGCTCCATCAGGTTGCGCAGGTCCGTCGGCAGGTCACCGTCGGCGCCGTTCTCCTCGAGAATCTCCGTGACCTTCTTGCCGGTCGCCAGTTTGATGTCCGGAATCGGCGTGCCCTTCACGCCCTCGTCACGCAGTTTCATCCCGATGACGCTCGGGTCGTGACCCTCTTCGGCGAGTTCGACCACGCGCTCTTCGATGGCGTCTTCGTCTACGTCGCTCCACTCCGGGGGTTCGTCTGCCGCCGGCTTGTCCGAACCGGACGAGCCACGACGGCGGGTGTGCATTCGTGCCATTGGTAGATTGGAACCGCACAGACCGCAGAAGCGTATCGTGACCGACAGCTGTCGGTACACGCACTCCCGCAATCCCAAGCCCAGATGGGCGAGTCAGATTTGCGGTCGCGCCGTTCCCGTCTTATTCTACGCGCTTCGACACTAAACCGTTTCGAAGCCCGCCATGACACGCCGTTACGTACCGAACGTACGAGTCGAAGCCCTTATTATCCGGACTCCGGTACGAATCGATGCGACGCGGGCTCGTAGATCAGCGGTAGATCATCCCCCTGGCACGGGGAAGGCCGCGGGTTCAAATCCCGCCGAGTCCACTTCTTCACTCACTTCGTTCGTTCAGTCGTCGACTCGGCTGAGTCCCCCTCGCTCACGTCGTTCGCTCGCGGGACTCCCGCCGAGTCCATCACAGCGACCGAGTATCGAAACCGGAGTCGAACGTCAACCATGCCAGCGAAGCGACCGGCTTCGAGTAACGTCTGACGACGAGCGCTGGCTACCGTTCTCTCGCGGTGCTATCGACCTGCGAGAACCGTCTTTCGACTGAACGGCACGGCCGCTGTCGGACGTAGCGTCAATAAAAGAAATCGCACCGGATGACCGCTAACGGCGGTCAGTCGGGATTAATCGTCGTTAGTCGTCGCGTCGCACGGCCAGCAGCGCAGCCGCGATGAGCGCGATGACAGCGACGAGAGCACCGAAGCCGGGGCCGCCGCCCTCAGTGGGCGTCGGCGTGGCCGTTGCCGTCGGTTCCTCCGTCGGCTCAGGCGTCGGCTC